>DUOC01000117.1 GCA_012839065.1 Thermoanaerobacterales bacterium
ATATTACTACAAAAAAGTAAAGATTACAAGAAATATTAGGATTTTCACGTAAATTATGTATTTATATTAAAAGGGATAGACTATTTCAGAACTCTATCCCTATTAATCACTGCAAACTGTATTATATTTTTAAATTAAAACTATTTTATTTCTACTGTAGCTCCAACTTCTTCGAGTTTAGCTTTGATTCCTTCTGCTTCCTCTTTGCTGATCTTTTCCTTTATAGGTTTAGGAGAGGAATCAACAAGATCCTTAGCTTCTTTCAGCCCCAGCCCTGTTAATTCTCTTACAACCTTAATAACTTTAATCTTCTGATCACCTACTTCAGCAAGAACCACATCAAATTCAGTTTGTTCTTCTTGTTCTTCTGCTTCAGCGGCTGCAGGAGCAGCAGCAACAGCAACAGGAGCAGCTGCAGTTACGCCAAACTTTTCTTCCAGAGCCTTGACCAGTTCAGCCAATTCAAGAACTGTCATATTCTCTATAGCTTCAATAAATTCTTCCTTTGTCATCAAATTTCACCTCCTAAATTTATGCACTCTTTTTATCTTGAATAGCCTTAAGAGTATATACTAATCCTCTTATAGGTCCATTTAACACATTAACAAAACCGGATATTGGTGACTGCATCCCTGCAAGTGCCTTTGCAATAAGAACTTCTCTTGAAGGCAGATCTGCCAATGCGTTAATATCTGTAGGACTCATTAACTTGCCTTCAACTAATCCCATTTTAACTTCTAAAATTTTGAATTCCTTAGCAAATTTATTCAGTATCTTGGCAGGAGCAACAGGATCATCATAACTAAAAGCTATTGCTGTTGGCCCTACTAAATGCTCTTCTAAAAAATCTAATCCTGATTCTTTTGCTGCAATCCGCGCTAATGTATTCTTAACCACTTTGTATTCAACATTAGCTTCTCTAAGCCGTTTTCGCAGCTCGCTTATTTTCTCCACGTCTAAACCGCGATAATCAGTAAGTATTGCCGATTCGGCTTTAGTAAATTTTTCTTTAAGTTCATTTACCAGCTGTTCCTTTTCTTTCCTGCTTATCATTAAGTCCCACCTCCCTTGAATATCAGAATGTGAAATAAAAAAACCTTCCCTGTAGACATAAGTTATACGAAGGAAGGTTGTTTTCCTGTCTAACCCCTGCCTCGGTAGGCGGAATCTGATTCCTTTAAGCCAGTCACCTACTGTCTACAGCAATAAATTATTAATTTTACTGTTAAAGTATATCATTAAACTTCCTTAGATGCAACTCTAAGAAAATCTGAAATAGAATTCGTGTTAACTTTTACGCCGGGTCCCATAGAGCTGGAAATTACTACACTTTTTAGGTATTGCCCTTTTGCAGCAGCCGGTTTTGCTTTTATTAATGCATCCATTATAGCTCTAAAATTCTCAGCAATTTTTTCTTCTCCAAATGATTTCTTACCTATGGGGACATGCACAATACCGGTCTTATCCACGCGATACTCGATCTTACCAGCTTTTATGTCCTTTATAGCTTTTGCAATTTCGAAGGTAACTGTCCCTGTTTTTGGGTTAGGCATTAAGCCTTTTGGTCCTAATATTTTCCCCAGTTTACCTACTGTTCCCATCATATCTGGTGTAGCCACCACAGTGTCAAAATCCAGCCACCCACCCTGGATCTTTGCTGCAATATCTTCAGCACCTACATAATCGGCGCCTGCCTCTTCTGCTTCTTTTGCTTTTTCACCCTTTGCAAAAACTAAAACTCTAACACTCTTCCCTGTTCCATGAGGCAGTACTACGGTCCCTCTGACCTGTTGATCTGCATGTCTAGGGTTTACTCCTAACCTTGCAGACAATTCAATAGTTTCATCGAAATTGGCAGTAGCTGTTTGCAAGACAAGTTCTATAGCTTCTTTAGGTTCGTATAGTTTAGTCCGATCGACTAATTTTAGACTTTCTAAATACCTTTTACCTCTTTTTGGCATAATTATTCCTCCTTTGTGGTTATAGCGGAAAAATCCTCCCACTTTAAAACAACTTTATTTATGCTCCACTACTATTCCCATACTCTTGGCTGTACCTTCTATCATTCTAATAGCTGCATCTATATCGTTGGCATTTAAATCTTTCATTTTCAACTCTGCAATTTCTTTTACATCTTCTATAGAAACCTTAGCTACTTTTTTTATATTTGGCTCCCCTGAGGCTTTATCTATTTTAGCAGCTTTTTTCAGTAAAACTGAAGCCGGCGGGGTTTTACATATAAAAGAAAAAGACCTGTCTTGATAGACTGTAATAACAACAGGAATTATGAGCCCTGCTTGAGAAGCAGTCCTCTCATTAAATTCTTTACAGAATCCCATTATATTTACACCATGCTGGCCAAGTGCCGGTCCTACCGGAGGCGCAGGTGTTGCTTTACCCGCAGGTATTTGCAGTTTTATCAATCCAATAACCTTCTTTGCCATAGGTCCACCTCCTACCTTATTGACTAATCATATTACATCTTTTCAACTTGAGCAAAATCTAATTCAACAGGTGTTTCTCTGCCAAACATTGACACCATAACCCTTACTTTTTCTTTTTCAGGATATATTGATTCAATTCTGCCAACAAAATTTTCAAAAGGTCCAGAAATAACCTTTACTTTTTGGTTGACTTCTAGATCTATTTTAGGTTTGGCTTCTTCAATCCCCATTTGTTTTAAGATCGCCTTGACCTCAGATTCCATAAGAGGGATAGGTTTTGTTCCTGAACCTACAAAACCCGTTACTCCCGGGGTATTACGGACTACATACCACGAATCATCAGTAACTATCATTTCAACAATAACATACCCGGGAAATATCTTTTTCTTGGTTATTTTTCTTTTCCCATCTTTTATTTCAACCTGCTCTTCCATAGGAACCAGCACAGTAAAAATCTTATCTTCCATTCCCATGGATTCAACTCTTTTTTCTAAGTTAGCCTTAACTTTGTTTTCATATCCCGAATAGGTATGAATAACGTACCAATTTCTAGACATAAACTTAAGGGGGTATTAGCCCCTCCCTCCCTTTTACCTAATTATCAAACCTATCACACCTGAAAAGAATGTATCTAACACCCAGATTATTACCGAAACTACTATGACAGATACTATAACTACTCCTGTATAATTAACTAATTCTTTTCGGCTTGGCCAGATAACCTTTCTCATTTCAGATCTTACTTCTCTAAAAAATCTAGATATTCTTTTTATAAACCCCTCTTTTTTAGTCGCACTCATATATTCTCACCCTCAGCCTAAAAACTTTATAATGCAATATATTTTAGGTTACCGCGTTTCTTTGTGTAATGTATGTTTTCTACAGAATTTGCAATATTTGTTGAATTCTAATCTGTCGGGGTCGTTCCTTTTATTCTTAACTGTAGTATAATTCCGCTGCTTGCATTCTGTACAAGCGAGTGTAATATTTACCCTCATTGCTACACCTCCTCAGACCCTCGAGCCCTGTTTCCGCTCGTATCACACAATCAAATTTATCATAATTTTAATTGGATGTCAATATTGTTAAAAACAGCCAATCAAATAATGACCAGGTACTGACCACCTGGCCATTATTAATTGTGATCTAAACTATTAGCCTATAATATCAGTAACAACACCTGCACCTACGGTTCTTCCGCCTTCACGGATAGCAAAGCGAAGACCTTCTTCCATTGCAATAGGTGTTATAAGTTCTATATAC
>DUOC01000118.1 GCA_012839065.1 Thermoanaerobacterales bacterium
ATTTCTTTTTTTTTTATAAATTAAGCATTAACTTCTCATTTCTCAAGATCAATATTAGGAGGGGTTATTTGTTTCATTATTTCTAATAGATATAGTCACAAGATAAGGAGGAAATTCTCTGTGAAATATGATTTTAAATCTATCGAAAAAAAATGGCAAAAAAAATGGGAAAAAGATAAAACATACAAAGTTCATGAAGATTATTCTAAAAAGAAATATTATTGTCTTGAAATGTTCCCATATCCATCAGGAAGGCTTCATATGGGGCATGTGAGAAATTATTCTATTGGTGATGTAATAGCGAGATTCAAGAGGATGAGAGGCTATAATGTGCTGCATCCAATGGGCTGGGATGCATTTGGGCTTCCTGCAGAAAACGCTGCAATAAAACATGGTGTTCATCCCTCAAAATGGACACGTGAAAACATTACCAATATGAAAAACCAGCTAATGGATCTGGGGTTTAGTTATGATTGGGACAGGGAAGTAACTTCATGTAATCCTGATTATTATAAATGGACACAATGGTTTTTCCTAAAATTTTTTGAAAAAGGACTTGCATACAAGAAAAAATCTCCCGTTAATTGGTGTCCATCATGTGCAACAGTTCTTGCGAATGAACAGGTAATAGATTCGGCATGTGAGCGCTGCGGCACAAAAGTTGAAAAACGAGAACTGAGTCAATGGTTCTTCAAAATTACTGATTATGCTGATAGGTTGCTTTCAGATTTGGAAAAACTCCAAGGGTGGCCTGATAGCGTAAAAATAATGCAGCATAACTGGATTGGCAGAAGTGAAGGGGTAGAAATAGTATTTAAAGCAGAACGGACTGGAGATGAAATACCCATATTTACTACAAGACAGGATACCATATATGGAGTAACTTATATGGTTCTTGCTCCAGAACATCCTCTTGTAATTAAGCTAACAGAAGGAACCCCTTATGAAGAAAAGGTTAAAGAATTTGTGAAGAGTATGGAAAGATATAATGATGATATGAGGACTTCAGATGAAACAGAGAAATTTGGCATTTTCACAGGGCAATATGCTATTAACCCGATTAATAACGAGCGCGTTCCTATTTGGATTACAAATTATGTTTTAATGGGATATGGAACAGGAGCTGTTATGGGTGTTCCTGCCCATGATCAAAGAGACTTTGAATTTGCAAAGAAATATGGAATTCCCATTAGAGTCGTTATCCAACCCCAAGACGGCGATAAATTCACAGATGAAAATATAAGTGAGGCTTTTACAGATAACGGTATTATGTATGCATCTGGGCCTTTTACTGGCTTGAACAATCTGGAAGGATTAGAAAAAGTTGCTGATTATATGGAAGATAAAGGAATAGGTAAGAGGAAAGTAAATTATCGACTTAGGGATTGGCTTATTTCAAGGCAGAGGTACTGGGGAGCTCCAATACCTGTTGTATATTGTGAAAAATGCGGTATAGTTCCTGTACCAGAAGAAGACCTGCCGGTAATCTTGCCTGAGCATATAGAATTTGATCCAAAAGGTGATTCACCCCTTGCTCAATATAAGAAGTTTTTGAACACCAACTGTCCAAAATGTGGTGGTTTTGCAAAAAGGGAATCAGATACTATGGATACTTTTGTTTGTTCATCTTGGTATTTTCTAAGGTTTACTGATCCTAATTTCGAAGAGCAGCCTTTCAGAAAAGAAGTTGTTGATTATTGGATGCCTGTGGATCAATATATAGGTGGAGTAGAACATGCGATTCTCCATTTAATGTACGCTAGATTTTTTACAAAAGTTCTTCATGATATGGGTTTATTAAATGCTGAAGAACCCTTTACCAATCTACTTACACAGGGGATGGTTATAAAAGAAGGGGCAAAGATGTCTAAATCTAAAGGTAATATAATAAGCCCGGAAGAAATAATAAACAAATATGGTGCGGATACAGCAAGGCTATTTATACTTTTTGCTGCGCCTCCAGAAAGAGATTTAGATTGGTCAGAACAGGGAGTTGAGGGATCATATAGATTTTTAAACAGGGTATGGAGACTTGTTAATGAGCTTCTGCCTTTGAATATGAAAAAACCCGATAAAATAGATTATGAAAATTTACCTAATGCTGAAAAAGAGCTGCTATATACTGTTAATTACGCAATAAAGAAAACTACACAAGATATTGAAGAGAGATTTAATTTTAATACAGCTGTCAGTACTATAATGGAGTTAGTAAATTGCATATATGAGTATAAAGATCTTGTTAGTGAACAAAATAATTGGGTTGTTGGCCATTCTGTTAGAACCTTATTAGTTTTAATGGCTCCTTTTGTCCCATATTTAGCAGAAGAGCTATGGGAAAGGATAGGAGAAAGCACGAGCGTCCATTTGACTGAATGGCCTAATTGGGATGAAGAAGCACTTAAACGTGATGAAATAACTATAGTTGTTCAAATAAACGGTAAAATAAGAGATAAGATTAATATTAATACTGGGATGAGCGAAGAAGAGATAAAGGAAAAAGCGTTTGCTAGTGAAAAGATAAAGGACTATATAACTGGAAAGATTATAAACAAAACCATAATAGTTCCGAACAGATTGGTCAATATAGTAGTCAAATAAAAACCATAGGCTTAGTCCTATGGTTTTTTTTAAAAAGGAATCTGTTTATGTCTATAGAAATAAAGAAAATGGGGTTGTTTAGCAACAATTAAATAAGAGGTGAAAAAGAATGAATACATTAATTGATAAAATGTTATCTAAGAAAGTTTGGGCTGTATTGGGAGTATCGTCAAACCAAGAGAAATACGGTTATAAGATCTATAAGACGTTGAAAAGGTACGGTTTTACTGTTTTCCCCATTAACCCCAATACAGATGATGTTGATGGTGAAGTATGTTATCCGGATTTGAAAAGCTTACCACAAATACCTGAAGTGGTAAATTTCGTTGTTCCTCCTGAAGTAACAGAAAATGAAATAAAAAAATGCTTTCAATTGGGTATAGAGAATTTATGGATGCAGCCTGGATCAGGGAGCCCTGCAGCAGTTAAATTCGCCAAAGAAAAGAATATGAATGTCGTATATAATAAATGTGTGATGATTGAATTACGGTCAAAATTTTAACGTAATGGGGTGACCCGTATGTTTGAGTTTAGTAAAAGGGAAAAGCTACTTTTATTATTATTGTCTATAATAATTTTGACGGGGGTATCATATTTAACATATACAAAGCTAAATCGTCCTCAACTTGATTTGGAAGCTTATAAAAAAGAGAATACTCCGATAGAAGAAGTATTTGCCCATACTGATGATGAAGAAAATACAGGAATAGGATCCAACGATATTTTAATTGTTCATGTTAGTGGTGCTGTATTGAATCCAGGTGTATATGAACTTGAAGAAGGTGCAAGGGTGATAGATGCAATCGAAATTGCAGGAGGAATTACGGATGATGCCAACCAGCATGCAATTAATCTTGCAAAGAAAATCGCAGACGAAGAAAAAATATATGTACCAAGGCAAGATGAAGTTGTAGAAGACCTGGATTCTCTTCAAAACAAGGATGATAGAATTAATATAAATTCTGCGAAACAAAGTGAACTTGAGGAGCTGCCAGGTATAGGTCCTGTACTGGCAAAGCGAATAATTGAATACAGGGAGCAAAACGGGAAATTTCGTTTGCCGGAAGACTTAATGAAAGTTTCTGGTATTGGGGCAAAAAAATATGAAAATATAAAGGACTTAATTATGGCAAACTAATTTTAAATTTGGGATAATTAATTGAGGGAAGGGGTGAACCAATATGAAAAGAGTTAAATTGACGCAAATGACTACTAGCTCTGGATGAGGGGCAAAAATAGGACCGGAGGTCTTATCACAAGTTCTGCGATGTTTACCAAAAGAATCAAAAGAAGAGATGTTGGTTGGTTTAGACACTTCTGATGATGCTGCGGTTTATAAAATTGACAATGACAAGGCAATAATTCATACAATTGATTTTTTCACGCCGGTAGTAAATGATCCTTTTTTATTTGGACAAATAGCGGCCACAAATGCTTTAAGTGATGTATATGCAATGGGTGGGGAAGTATTGATGGCATTAAATATTGTTTGCTTCCCTTCAGATATGGATATGGAAGTATTAAAAGGGATTCTTAAAGGCGGAGCAGATAAAGTAAGAGAAGCTGGGGGTATAATAGCAGGGGGTCACAGCATAGAAGATAGAGAACCTAAGTATGGGCTTTCCGTAATGGGCATGGTTCATCCTGATAAAATAATAAAAAATTCTTCAGCAGTTCCAGGGGATATCTTATTACTAACAAAACCCATTGGGATAGGAATTATTTTAACGGGAATAAAAGGGGAACTTGTAAGTTCAGATGAAGAAAGAGAGGCTATTAATGTTATGTCTGAACTCAATAAAATTCCGGGTGAATTAATGAAGGGACTTGGAGCTAATGCCTGTACTGATATAACGGGATTTGGTCTGTTAGGACATAGCTGTGAAATGGCAATATCAAGTGAAGTAACATTTATTATCGATTATTCAAAGATCCCGTATTTAAAACCGGCTGAGAGGTTAGCAAAAATGGGCATCATCCCAGCTGGTGCCTATAGGAATAGAAAATACTTTAAAAACTTCATAAGGTATTTAGAAATAGTGCCTGAATTTTTAGAGGATATCTTATATGATCCTCAAACATCAGGCGGTTTATTAATTTCTATTTCAGAAGAAAAAGGCAAAATCCTACAAGAAAAAATTCAATCAAAAGGGCTAATGGCTATTATTATTGGAGAAGTAATAGAAAAATGTGAATATTCGATTATATTAAAAAAATAATCATGTTTTATATCTATTGGGGAGGAAGCTTATGAGAGATAAAAATATACTTTTAAAGAAACTCCCTTCTGTTGATCATATAATTAATTCTAAAAGGGTAAGGGAACTGTTTGCTATTTACCCAAAAGAAGTTGTTACGGATGCAATAAGGGAAACCATTGAGACAGAGAGAGAACGACTGTTAAAAATAATAAATACTTCAGATTGTGATGGATTTATGATAAGTGAAGAAGAAATTAAAACAAAAATTATTTCCAATACAATATTAAAAATGGAAAATATATTTAAACCTAGCTTTAGATGTGTTATTAACGCAACAGGGACGGTTCTACATACTAATCTGGGTAGAGCTATACTTCCCAGAAAATTAAATGAATATTTAGCTGACATCTTGATACGTTATTCATCACTTGAATACGATATAGAAAAGGGGGAAAGAGGGAGTCGATATAATCATATAGAGTCTTTATTGTGCTCAATAACCGGTGCAGAAAGTGCAATAGTCGTAAATAATAATGCAGGTGCAGTGCTTCTTGTAATGAGTGCATTGGCATCAGGAAAAGAAGTAATTATTTCAAGAGGGCAGCTAGTCGAAATAGGGGGGTCATTTAGGATCCCTGATGTATTATCTCAAAGTGGTGCTAAACTAGTTGAGGTGGGGACAACAAATAAAACGTATATAAGAGATTATGAAGAAAAGATAAATTTAAATACAGGTGCACTGTTAAAAGTAAATACCAGTAATTATGCAATATGTGGGTTTACAGCAGATGTAAAAAGCGAGGATTTAGTTGCCCTTGGCAGGAAATATAATCTGCCTGTAATTGAAGATCTGGGAAGTGGGACACTTATTGATTTTTCTATGTACGGATTATATAAGGAACCAACTGTACAGGAGAGCGTGAAAGCCGGTCTTGATGTAGTTACATTTAGCGGTGATAAGCTACTTGGAGGTCCGCAGGCTGGAATTATTATAGGAAAATATAAATATATTGAAAAAATCAAAGAACACCCTCTTATAAGGGCATTAAGAGTAGATAAAATTACATTAGGAATGTTGGAATATGTACTGAGGTTATATTTAGATGAATCTAGAGCAAAAGAAGAAATACCCACCTTAAATATGCTCTTATGTTCATTAGATGTTCTTACAAATAAGGCAGAAGCACTATATAAATCTATAAAGCAAAATCAAACCAAGATTAATGTAGAAATAATTG
>DUOC01000010.1 GCA_012839065.1 Thermoanaerobacterales bacterium
AAGGGGAAGACAATCGAGATTATGGTAAACTATGAGCCGAATTTATTTTACTTTGGGGAATGGTTTAAGCAGCTTTTTGGAGAGAGTGAAGGGAAGGACGGGAAGGGAATATTCCCGGCATCTATGAATTTCACTACTGATCTTCATTCTATGGGGCAGTATATACAGGAAGGCAGAAAGAATATGTTTGAGACTGTATTGAATGTGGTGAAGTGTGATGAGGAGATTGTGATTCGGGGACTTGAAGGTAATAGTAATGCGGATGGGCTGGGCTGTATAGAGGGAAAGACATTTGATTTTGTAAATAAAAAGGCTATGGAGGGGACCATTGCTGCCCATTTAGAGGGCGGGGTGCCGAATCTGATCGTTAATATCCCGGAGATATCACCGTACTACTTCGGGTATTTAGTATATTTCTTTAAGAAGGCTTGTGGGATGAGTGCGTATTTGCTGGGGGTGAACCCTTTTGACCAGCCGGGTGTGGAATTATATAAAAGGAATATGAACAGACTCCTGGAAGGCTCTCAGGAGTGATTTTATCCATAATATTCCGGTTTGAAAAGGTATTGGAATGGGTTTTAAAAAGGTGCAGTGATGTTATAATTAATACGTCACTGCACCTTTTTATGTTGAGCGGAGGGACCGATACTTTTCCATATTCAAAGGGATATTATTCTTCATATTAGAGGAATCCGACAAAAAATTTAGAATATATTATAAATGGCGATAAATGGCGATTGGAGGAAGCAGCAGTGAAAAACAGGAGGTTATCAAAAGAAATAGAGATTATAATTGGCATTGCTGTAATCTTTTTCATATATCTAATTGCTTCATCTCATTTCCTTTCTTATAAAGAAACCCTGTCTAATGATACTCCGGGTATTAATATTGGCCCTAAATATAATACAGCGGAAAAGATTGAGTCAGCACTGGAAAAATTAAAAGGTCAAAGGAAAGAAGCATCTATAATAAAAAGGGCAGATACAGCAGAGAAAATAGTTGCTGTTACATTTGATGATTTATCGGACTATAAAACTATGGTGAGTATTCTAGAACTTTTAGATCTATATTCTGCAAAGGCTACTTTTTTTATACCGGGGAAAAAAGGCGCTGAGGATCCTTCAATTATAGAGCATATAGTTGCCGAGAAACAGGAAATAGGGGATTATAGTCTGCTGGGGCCTAATCAAATGGAGCTGTTATCCCGGGAAGACCTTGTTAGGGATTTTTGTCTATCCGGGGCTATTTTAAAAAGGGTGGCGGGGAAAGAGCCGACAATTCTAAAGTGCAGCGGAACAGAATACACAAAAGAACTATTAGAAGCAGCTTATGTATGTGGTATAGATAATGTGGTGGAGTCTACTCACATTTTTAATTATAAAAGTTTTTCTTCTTATGAAATGACATTAGGCTATATTAGCAGAATAAAACAGGGGGATATTATATCTATAAAAGTAGAAGGGTATTTGGGACCGGAGGAATATAAAACTGCTAAAAAGGCGGATAAATCAGATGAAGAAAAGGGGATTTCAACTAAAGAAACTGCAAAAGACAGCTGCATAAGTGAACAAGAGCAGCTTTTGCAGGTGGTTAACTGGATTTTACAGGCATTAGATGAAACCGGATACAAAACGGAATTTGTAAAGGATCTGCCTAATTTCCACCGCCGCGAAACACCTGAATATTTATGCGGCGGCAAAGGGGGACCGGATAAAACCCTGCAAAAACAAACTGATTTAGATTCTGAAATTATTATAAACAATCAAAAGATAGACAGGCAACCTGCCGACTATAAAAAATTAAGGATAGAGAATCAAGGGAAACTTTCGGAGATAATCAAAAATGTATATACTGCACAACCGGCTGTTTCATATTTATTCAGAGGTATTAGCAGCACATCTGCTGTGGACAATATACTGGAAGTTTTAGATACCCTGGATGCGAAGGCAACGTTTTTTGTTACCGGGAAAGAGATTATATCTTATCCCGATATAATATCTTCCATTGTTTCTAAAGGGCATTCCTTATGTAATGGGGGCTACGGAGAAAATCACAGCAGTCCGCGTTCTTTAAGCTTTGATGAAATATCATATGAAATTGAAATGGGTGAACGTATCTTAAAAACGTTTTTAGGTGAGGAATACGGACCTGCCAATAAATATTATATGCCTTTATATGGTGATA
>DUOC01000011.1 GCA_012839065.1 Thermoanaerobacterales bacterium
AAGAGGTATAGAAGAAGCCAAAATTCACTGTGCGGGAGAACATTTCAAAAAAATTAGCAATGATACAGTAAAATACGATGTGGTAGACAGCTACGAAATGCTGATGGATAAAGTTATGGGGAAATAAGGAGTTACAGGGCTTTAACATTTTAAGTGCTATTTATATTAACCAAATAAAATAAAATCAATGTATCTACGCCTCGATATTTTGTCGGGGCTTTTTGTTATGGATGGATCTTGATTTGTCTAAATATATTGTCAATTGTGTCCCAATACGGTATGATTTATTTATAGGTATATATTGGGGACTAAAGGATTAAAAAAAGGAGGGCTATAATGGGCTTTAGATTTAGAAAGAGCTTCAAAGTAGCTCCGGGGGTACGGGTGAATTTAGGTAAGAAAAGTGCAAGTGTTAGCTTTGGCGTAAAGGGTGCAAGGCATACTATAAGTTCTACCGGCAGGAGGACATCATCGATAGGTATACCGGGGACAGGGCTTTACTACACTAAAAGCAAATATGCCAAAAAACCAGGCAGCAAACCCAAACTGACAAACAATCAAGAATATGTTGATCCTTTCCAGGAAGTAGAAGAATTTAACGAACTCATAGAATATATACTTTCTTTTCATAAAGAATGCGATTATAATTATGATTGGGAAGCTATTGCTAAAGAGCAGCCACCTTTTAATGCCGAAGAGAAAGGACCAAATGAAGCAGCTGCATTAGATAAATTAAATAATTATGAACCTAATGTTTTGGGTAAATTTTTTAAAATTTTTAATAATAGGCATAGGGAAGAATTAGAGGAAGAGGTTAAAAAAGCGAGAGAAGAGGATAAAAAGCTCTATAAAGCTTGGGAAAATCGTAGAAAAATATCTCAATCTATATTAAAAAATGATCCAAAGGCATATATGATATTATTGGAGGATATCCAATTTTTCAAAGAATTGTCAGGGTTTATTAATTCCCTGAAAATTCAGGCTTTAGAAGATGATGTGATGATAATTGAATATGATATTAATATAGATGAAGTGATTCCATCTTATTATAAGACTCTGACTAAAAGCGGGAAACTCTCTATAAGAAAATATAATAAGACAGATTATTATGCGATAGTAAAAGGATATGTATCTAGTATCACTTTCCGTATTGCAAGAAATATATTTGGGTTGCTGCCTATAAACACTGTAATCATTAATACCCAAACAGAAGTATTGAATACTCAAGTAGGAAGAATTGATAATATTACTATCTTATCGGTTAAAATAGATAAAAATACGCTAAAAGAAATGAATTTTGATCTTATTGATCCTTTCGATGCTTTAAACAATTTTGAGCATAATGTTAAATTTCTAAAGACTAAAGGTTTTCAGACGGTAGAAAAACTTTATGAATCTATTTCATAAAAACCATTCATCTTTTCCACTATAGGTACATGGGCAAAACTCATCATAGATACGAAATATTATAATAATGTACTTCTTAAAAGTAATTTTGGTGAAACAAAAAGCTTAATTTCGTCCGATTTGTATCAGGTATTTGTTTATGATAGGAACACTGATTATGATGGTGATGTCAGTGGTATGTTGCTATATCCTACCATTGATTATGAGTTAGACCAAATGTATAAGATGTCAGGTAACAAGATATATGTAAAGACGGTAAATCTGGGAACTGAATTTAAAAACATCAAAAATAGATTATTGAGTATAATCTAATCTTCTTGATGACTTTATTACACTATATAATTTAGCCATTTAATATTTACTTGGGGGTCATAATTTATGAAATTAATATCTTGGAATGTCAACGGTCTTAGAGCTTGCATCCGAAAAGGCTTTATGGAATATTTTAACGATGTAGACGCAGATATATTTTCTGTACAGGAGACAAAGCTGCAAGAGGGGCAAATTGACCTTGATTTGAAAGGCTATTATCAATATTGGAATTATGCAAAAAAGAAAGGATATTCGGGGACAGCTGTTTTTACAAAACATGAACCCATATCTGTGGAACATGGTATTGGAATTGAAGAACATGATCAAGAGGGGCGGGTAATAACTTTAGAGTTTGATAATTTTTATCTTGTAAATGTATATACACCTAACTCTCAACGAGGGCTTAAAAGGCTTGAGTACCGGATGATATGGGAAGATGATTTTCAGGATTATTTGTTAAGGTTGGATGCCAATAAACCGGTAATTATCTGCGGTGATTTAAATGTAGCCCATAAGGAAATAGATTTAGAAAACCCTGGATCTAATAA
>DUOC01000119.1 GCA_012839065.1 Thermoanaerobacterales bacterium
CAGCCATGGGCCATTAGCTCAGTTGGTAGAGCACCTGACTCTTAATCAGGGCGTCCCGGGTTCGAATCCCTGATGGCCCACCAAAACGAATATAAGTCAACGACATCAAGAGTGATAGCAGTTTTGTAAACAACTCGTAGATGTCGTTTTTTGCTATTCTAAAGGGCAAATTAGAGTGCCATGAAAGCCAACCCATTCGCGCTTTCGATCTAAAGCAGATTGCCGCCCCCAAAGAAAAAAACCCCCTTAGTTCAGGGCCTGTCGTGAATGCCGAGTTTTTCCTTAAGCGCTGTTTGCAAAATATAAGAGAAATTGACTCCTTTACGTTCAGCCATAGTATTTAACGACTGTGGAATTGAAAGGGGTTTTTTAACCGCCTTATTATCGTAGAACATACGATATTCAAGAGTATCAGCGCCTACAAGAGCTACAAAACCGTTATTTACTTTAATATCTTCTGGATTAGATGGATCTGGTATCGATTCACCTTTCTCTTCTAGATTATATAGACATAGACACAGAACATCAGAAGCCATATTATAGGCAAATTACAAACACAATAAAAAGAATTATAAATGCATTGCCTGGGAAATGTTTCATATTATTACATATTGTAGCATATTTTTCTTTTATTTTGCACGTAATAATATAAATTGGCGTAATGTTTGTTTTTATGGAATATATCATATCAATTTGCGATAAAGGATATGGGATATTAATGTAGTAATAATAATATATGGTATACGTTCCATTTAAAGGAGGAGATATTATTGGGAAGGAATATTTTATCCGATACTATAGAAACAATAAGAAATGAAAAATTTTTTTCATCATATTACAATTATTATCTAGGGATTTTCTCAATGAAATATAAAAGATTTGATAAGGCAATAATGTACCTGAAGAAGTCTTCTGAAGGGAAATTAACAAGATCTGAAAGTAATTATCATTTGTCGCTGGTTTATTATTACAAAGGCAATTATGTTAAATCAAAAGAATTATTAGACCCATTAATTCAACAAAATCCTAATAACGGGAAATATCATTTTTTATCAGGTGAAATTTACTTGAAAAACAAAAATATTAAAGATGCTCAAAATAAGTATAAAGAAGCTTTAGATTTAGGATACTCACCAGAAAAAGTTTTTTATAAACTTGGTTATTGTTCACAAGAATTAAATGATTTTAATAAAGCTTTGCAGTATTATGAAAAATCATTAAGGCTAAATCAAAACAATCCAACAGTCTTGAACAATATGGGTCTGTGCTATTTGAAATTAGGGCAGTTAAATAAATCTTTGGAATGCCTTAAAATAGCATCTAAAATATCACCCAAAGACAAAAAAATATTACGCAATTTAGGTTTGACTTTAGCGAAAAAAAATTCTTTTGATGAGGCAGTGCGAATATTTAAATTGTTATATCTGAATGGTCAAAGAGATATAGATATATTAAACAATCTCGGCTACTGTTTATTAAATATAGGAGAATACAATGAGGCATTAGATTATATAAATTTAGGATTGGAGAGGGAACCAGATAATGAAGAGTTACTTTCAAATAAAATCGGCTGTCTGTATAAATGTGAAA
>DUOC01000012.1 GCA_012839065.1 Thermoanaerobacterales bacterium
AAGAGGTATAGAAGAAGCCAAAATTCACTGTGCGGGAGAACATTTCAAAAAAATTAGCAATGATACAGTAAAATACGATGTGGTAGACAGCTACGAAATGCTGATGGATAAAGTTATGGGGAAATAAATTTAATTGTGAAATTAAATTTTTTCAAATCCATCACCTCAATTACAAATAATTTGAATTACAAACTTTCAGTGGGAATATAGTCCTTATCTATATTATTATAACATTTTTTATTGGCTTTTTTAATGAATAATTCACCTCCGTCCCTAAAAATGGGCAGCATAGAATTTTATTCGCTCCTTATAAAGACCCTTCACTGCGTTCAGGATGACAAGTCGTTTTCAACCTTTGAGTAGTAACTGGTATTCTTTTTGTGATATACAACAATTTCATGATATAATGATAAAAACACTAATATAAAATTAGGATGAGATAAGAACATGCAAAACAGTGAATTAATTTTATGCCAAAATACAGTGAATATATTTGAAAAAGAAGCCAAGCCGTTTGTAAAGTGGGCAGGGGGCAAAACACAGTTGTTAAACGAGTTATCTGACAGACTACCACTTAAAATAAAGATGTCTAAAACTGTTCAAAGATATGTGGAACCCTTTGTAGGTGGTGGCGCCTTTTTCTTTTTTTTAAAAAGTAATTATGAGGTGAAAGAGTCATTTCTCTATGATATAAACAAGGAATTAATTATCGGGTACAAAGTTATTCAAAAGGATGTTCAAGAATTAATGTACGAACTTGAAAGAATTGAAGATGAATATATAAACCTACCTGAAATTGATAGAAAAGAATATTACTACAAAACAAGAGATGAATACAATAATCAGCAGGATAATTTTAATTATGAAACATATAACAGCGATTGGATAAAAAGAGCAGCATATTTAATATTTTTAAATAAAACCTGTTTTAACGGCTTATTCAGACAAAATAAAAGAGGAAAGTTCAATGTGCCTTTTGGCAGATATAAAAATCCTACTATTTGTGATAAGGAAAATCTGTTAAGAGTTAATGAGGCGCTTAAAAACACATATGTATTTTCGACAGATTTCGAAGAAAGCAAAAAATTTATCGATGCTAATACCTTAGTGTATCTTGATCCGCCATATCGCCCTTTAAATAAAACATCTTATTTTACAAGTTATGATAAAGATGGTTTTACCGATGAGGATCAAATCAGATTAGCTAATTATTACAAAGAAATGGATAAAAAAGGTGCTTTTTTAATCCTAAGCAATTCCGATCCTAAAAATGAAGACATAAACGACGATTTTTTTGATGTTCTTTATTCCGGTTTCAAAATCGAGCGAGTAAATGCCAAAAGATCTATTAATTGCGATGGCAAAAAGCGAGGTAGTATTAAAGAACTGGTTATAAGAAATTATGATTGATTATGGGGGTCAGCACATGGACTCATCCTATTTTGCAAGACTAAAAGTTGACAGCGCAGAAGCTGTGATAGACAAATTTTATGATACATTGATTGATACTAATAGAGGTTATAATTTTTTCGTCGATTGGGACAAGGTTAAAAGAAATGTAGAGGAGTACAAAATCGAATTTAATATATTAAACACCCTAATCGGCAGTAAAAATTTTGATTCGGATTTGAGGAAGATTTTGATAGAATATCCGCAGGTTATTCCGGCAATTCCAATTCTCTTGGCGATAAGAGAACGAAAATTCAAAGTGGTTAAGGATTTTATAGATGATAGTTCCGATACGGTAACTTATGATTTTACCAAGAGGAAATTAACTTCTAATGATATTGATGCTATCACAGAGTTTTTTAATAAGACGGGTTTAAAGCGATTCTTCCTTGAGCTGTCGTCAAATAGCATACAGGATTATGTAACAGGTGTTGAAGTTGGAATGGATACTAATGCAAGGAAGAATAGAAGCGGACATGCCATGGAGATGGTTTTAAAACCTATTATAGAAGACATAATTGCAAAGCAAAGGGCTTCATATACAATGCTGTATCAAAAACAATTTAAATATCTTGAGGATAATTTTGACTTTAAGGTAAACTCTTCTATAAAAAATAGAAAGGCGGATTTTATAATTATTAAGGATAATCGTAAAGTGATTAACATTGAGGTCAACTTTTTTTCAGGGTCTGGCTCAAAGCCCCAAGAAATAGTGGATTCTTATATAGAAAGACAAAATGAATTGCGAGAAAACGGTTTTGAATTTATTTGGGTTACAGACGGTATCGGATGGAAGGATCAAAAGAACCAGATAGAAAAAGGATTTGAAAGAGTGGATTATTTATTAAATCTTCATTTTGTTCGTACGGGGTTATTGGAGGAAATATTATGGAAAATATAAATTTTAAGAAAGAAATAACTACTGTTTGGTCCTTTCCCGATAGGGGTAAATGGAAAACACACAACGGAAATTATCGAGGCAATTTTGCACCACAGATACCCAGAAATCTTATATTGAGATATTCTCAAGAGGGAGATGTAGTGCTCGATCCAATGGTAGGAAGCGGAACAACCCTTATAGAGACCAAACTGCTAAATAGGCAGGGCATAGGTTTTGACATAAATCCTCAAGCGGTTGAAATAGCCAAGAAAAACCTGGAATTTGAAGGTGATTATAAATACAACCCTATTGTAAAAGTAGGCGACATAAGAAACTTACGTGAAATAAGTGATGAAAGCATAGATCTGATAGTAACACATCCTCCATACCTGAATATAATAGAATATTCAAAAGGCATTGACGGAGATTTATCAAATATATCAGGAGTTAAAAAGTTTTGTGGTGAATTAGAAAAAGGGATTATAGAACTGCGGAGAGTATTAAAAGAAAACAAATATTGCGGGATATTGATAGGAGATACAAGAAAAAGCTCTCATTATGTGCCGTTAGCTTTTTATGTAATGGACCTTTTTCTAAAAAACGGATTCATATTAAAAGAGGATATCATAAAAGTTCAGCATAATTGTAAATCTACGCCATACTGGGAAAGACAAGTTGAAAAATATAACTTTTATCTGATAATGCATGAGCATTTGTTTGTTTTTAGAAAACCTAAAAAAGGAGAAGACTTAAGCAGGGTAAGATACAGTATGGGCCTGAGTAAATAATTTACCTCCGTCCCAAAAAATGTATAACAAGGGGATAAAGGTGCTTACTCTCTTTTTTATAGATGAGGTGGCAAAATACAGGCAATATGATGAAAGTGGAAATCAAGTAAACGGAGAATATGGAGAAATTTTTGAAGAAGAATACATGAATATCTTAAATGAATATATCACCATATTCGATGACCCATATGTAAAATATTTAAAATTCATTGATGTGAGAGA
>DUOC01000120.1 GCA_012839065.1 Thermoanaerobacterales bacterium
AAATATTTAATTATATCAAATATAAATTATATTTGTCAATTCTATTTTCTCGATGCAAAAGAGTTTGTATAATGAAAAAAATCTGATGCCTTTATTATAACGTCATAATTAAAAAATATCTCCATATTAGACACGATAATATTTAAGAATGCCTGATAATATACCTTCAGCCGTCTTTTTCAAAAATGACTCATCTTCTAAAATACATGCTTCTTCAAGATTAGTTATAAAAACTACTTCTACAAGAACTGAAGCCATATTAGTTTCCCTTAGAACATAAAAATTTGCCTCTTTAACTCCCCTATTTTTTCTGCCCAAAAATTTTAAAAGGCTTTCTTGTATACATTCGGCAAGTCTTTTACCTGCCCGATCACCGGGATAATAAAAAGTTTCTGTGCCTGAAACATTCTTATCTTTATGGGTATTTTGATGGATACTTATAAACAGATCAGAATCAGCTTCATTTGCAATCCTTACCCTCTCCGATAAAGATATATAACCTTCCTGCTTCTCTCTAGTTTGAATTACAATAGCTTCTTCTTCTTTAAGCATGTCACTTAAATACCCGCATATTTTCCGATTAGCCTCTTCTAATATCCCTGATGTATCTGTCTCTAAATTACCTCCATACCCCTGATCAATAGTAATTACCTTGCCTTTAAGCGGTTTTTTAAATGAATAGTCCTCTAATCTTTCTATTTTAACTCCAGTATAGTAGTGGGTCAAAATATCATCAACAGTCTTCCCGGACCTTGCCATACCATCTGCACCATATTTGCATAATCCAACACCGTGTCCAGAACCCGTTATCAGAAACTTTAACTGTTTTATGTCCCACCAAAACCTTGTTGAAGGAAGATTGAAAAGTTCCAGTAGTGTTCTGCCCTCGAATTCATATTCTCCTACTACAATTTTCTTAATCCTGCTGCCCGGTGTTCTCTCTATCTTTTCTATAAGGCCTGATATTAATTTATCATTTAATGGACCATCTTTCAGACTTATACCTAACTTGTTTTCAAGTTCAGATAAGGGCAGATCCCTTTGTGATCTGTAATAGGGAGAATGACTACAGTAAGTGCACCCAACCTTTCTCAAATACGAAACCTTGTTACCCCATATGCTCTCTGAATTTTCCGTTGAACCTCCACAAGTTAGGTGGTAGACAGCATCTATAGGATTGTTATTGAAGGTTATTATCAGCCCCTTTGTATCTGAACACGCTTTTTGAATTATAGACCAATTATAATTAAAATCGTTCTGCCAGATTTTTTGGAGCTGTGCCTTCGAAATCCATCCTTGGCAGCATTTCTGATCAGTACAGATATCTGCTTCACCGTTAGATCGGCATCCATACCCGCCCAATTTCCGTATCCTCTTAACCGCAAAAGTACGTAATGCAATTGTAATCGCCCTTACAGCCTCTTCATGAAAATTTAAAGGAATTTCGGCAGCTGCCGCTCCTTTGACGTATTCTTCCAGATCCATAATTACCAGCCGATCTTCATCTTTTATATATACCTTTAACAATATACTGTCCTTATTTTCCGGGGTGTTTATTATAATGGTACCCGTCTTTTTATCCCAATCTACCACAGCTCCAATCTGCTCACACACAAACCTTAACGGTACCATTATAGATCCTTCTATAGCTAAAGGTTCTATAGGCATTAATTTTTGTTTTCCATTAACTAAAGCCTTTTTGGAGCCTGCCTTCATGATAACTTCAATACCCCATCTTTTTAACTTTAATTCACAACTGTTTCCTTCAAATACATTATTTGCTCCAAATAGCTTTGATAACAATGAGAAAGGAACCATAAAATCTTCGTTTTCAGTATTAAATATCTTTTCAGTTAAAATATATTTCCCATCGATAAATATTTTTAAATCCATATCTGCATAACCCCCTTGTACAGAGACCTATTCATAAGGAGAATTTGGCCGACCCTCACGTAATTTCCCCCTAGTTACAAATCCACCGATACCTTTCATTCCGGTTATTGTAGAATCAATTATATCTTGGATTGAAATAACCCTATCGATGGGACTAAACGCTATCTTTTCCGTAATAAATACAGGATCTAAACAATGAATTAATACCCTATGGGGCGAACTGGCAAAATTCGCTCCCGCCCTTAAGATTTCTTCATAAAAAGACTGACATGCCCCTGCAAAGATAACCAAATCATCAAAAGAAGGTTCGTATCTCCTTGCTTTTTTGACAGATTCCACAAAATATTTCGAGTTTCTATAACTGTTCAAACTTGTAAATTCCCCGGATTTATTAAGGTATCCGTCATGCCCTGTCAATACTAAAATATCGGGACAGTGTTTTACTAACAGCTTTTCAATCATTTTTGGCTGCACATGTTCCGGAATATGCTGCCCTACGACATCCATCCCTAATGAGTTATACGTGTTCATACATACCTCAAGATATTCTTCATCACCGTCAATATGAAGAACTTTCCCCGGCCTGTTAAAAAAGCCATCTTTTTCATCATCGTTTTCGCTTCTGGTTATCCCTCGGCTGTCCATGTATAATTTGCGCCTATACATAATCCTGGTAAGACATTCATTACTCTTTTTAATAAACACTTTTCTATATTCTCTAAGCTCCTGCTGAGTAACCTGCTTCAAATCATCAATAGGAGCATCAGCTAATATTCGCATCTCTAATCCTTTTAAAAGGGCCTTTATCTGCCCTCCTTCTTCAAGGATATCAACAATCTTAAAAACTATATCATTGTTATAGGATCTTCTGGTTACAATATCACCTATCTTCATGTGCCTCCTCCCCTCTCTTCTAACATAAAGTTAACTAGTATATTCCTCAATACAGAATATGTATAAGAATAGGCAGGTGTGCATCCGTAACCTTATTAATCGACAAGACCATATAATAAAATATGGGATTGATTCCTGAAAGGAGGGTTTCCAATGATTGCTGCAGTTATCCCTGCACAGAATGAGGAAGAAAGAATCAGCTATGTGATAAAAAATACTGTAGAAGCTGGGGTAGATCAGATTTACGTTATTGTAAACGGTTCTTCTGACAATACTTTTGATGAGGTTAACTCAATTAGTGATGAACGGATAAATATCATCCTGTTTCGTGAAAGTTTGGGAATAGATGTTCCCAGGGCGATCGGTGCCTTTGAAGCATATAAAAGAGGTGCAAAAGTCGTAGTATTTATTGATGGTGATATGATAGGCAATATTACACCTATTATAAAAAAACTTATAATATCAATTAAAAAATACAGAAACGACCTATCGCTTACAAACTGTTATCCCAAAATCCCCAGCGGTCAGGGATTAAGTTCATTAATAATTGATTTCAGGTTAATGTTAAATAAGTCCCTTGGAATATATAATCATATAGGAGTATCCACTCCTTCCCACGGTCCCCATGCGATTTCACGGCATCTCCTTGATATCGTGCCTTTTAAAGAAATTGCCATGCCTCCGGTTGTTTTAGCCCTTGCAGTTAAATCGAACTTGAAAATTCATGTTTCTTCAACTGTTCCTCATTACAAATTAGGCTCAAAGGCTAAAAACTCAGAACATTCAAGGAAAATAGCAGAAACAATTATAGGAGACTGTCTTGAAGCCATATGTGTTTATTCAGACATCGAGAGAAGCAGAGTTTACGAAGGGTACGAATATATAGGATATAATAATGATCGTAGAATCGATATATTGGAAGAATATTTGGAGAAAATAGATTAAAAAAGGGCCTGTTCGGCCCTTTTTAGCTGCTTTAGCCTTATTTAGTATACTTATCGGCTACTTTTGTGGCTCCAGAGGCTTCAGGTTTAATCTTCACTCTGAATCCAGTTCCAATAACCCAACCTACTACTTCTTTTATAAGCTCTCTAGTATCACCATTTTCTCCTATATCCACATGAACTTCCAGCCCCAGATCCTTATATTTTGTTTTGTCCAACTTCGATTTGATCTTATCCGCAATCTCCAATGAAATAGAGGTTTCAGTAAAAATCTTCTGCCTAAGACTTTTTGCTTTCCGTTGGTAAAACCTTCTATAAAAATATCTTGCTCCCTTCCCAACACGGTGTATAATAATAGCAGTAACAAAACATATTCTATCCTTATTGGTATGAGAATCAGTTCCGATAATCAATTTATAGGTATACTGGGGTTCCTCTTCCATATATTGAAAGATATTTTCAAGTACTTCGTCAATTTCCATTCTACCGATGGTGGGATTTATAAAGTACATCCCTTTTACATCTCCTTTAAAAGCTACAAAAAATTTTACGAAAAACTGCTCGCTAATTAAAGTATAGACTACTCTGACCTCTTTAGCAAGATTGATTTAAAATTGTCTTCACTGTTTGACATGGCTGCCGATATCCACTTCCATGAAACAACGAATGCAAGAGAACCGTCCCCGTGCTTCGCAATGAAAGCAGGAGAACCGTCCCCGTGCTTCGCTTCACAATTTTTGCAAATTTGCAAGAGAAATCGGTCGGCACATTCTACACAGATTTAATTCTGTTACTTATAATGGCAAACTCTTCTATAGAAAGAGTCTCTCCCCTCCTCATTGGATCAATTCCCACATTTATAAGTAGATTCTCAAGATGATCCTTGTCTTTGAATTCCAATCCATGACTCAAAGCATTTAAAAGTGTCTTTCTCCTATATTTGAAAACAGTTTTAACTAGATTAAAAAAAAGGGCTTCATCTTTAAGCTTTACAGGAGGTTGTTCTCTAACTATTAATCTTACTACAGCTGAATCTACATTAGGCTTGGGTATAAATACATTTCTTGATATATAGGTAATAATTTCAGCTTGACAATAATAATTTATTGCAACAGTTATAGCCCCATAATCTTTATTTCCGGGTAAAGCAGTAAGCCTTTGTGCTACTTCCTTTTGAACCGTAAAGACCATAAGATCAATATTCAGATTGGATTCCAAAAGTGTCATAATAATTGGACTGGTTATATAATAAGGGAGATTTGCAACCACTTTAAAAGGCTTTTTTTGAAAATACGTTTCCTCTAATTTTTTTAGGTCTATCTTCAAGATATCCCCATGAATTACAGAGACATTATCCCTGTTCTTTAATACTTTGTCAAGTATAGGTATAAGACTCTTGTCGATCTCTACAGCAACGACCTTATTCACTATATTTGAAATAGCAAAAGTAAGAGCCCCTATACCGGGGCCAATTTCCAATACCATATCCTCTGAATTCAGTAAAGCACTGTCAATGATCTTCCTTAGAATATTCTCATCCGCCAAAAAATTTTGTCCTAAACTTTTAGAAAATTTGAAATCATATTCTTCTATTAAGCTGCTGATTACACTAGGTGAAGTAAGCTTTAAATCCTTCATCCCTCTCCTCCGTTTTTAACACGATATGTTTTAGTTTATTCAGCAAGAATATATACCTTGACCTTCCTTCTACCAAATTGCATAGCTTCTTTATAAGTCTCATGAAAAAGGTCAATCCTGTTACCCTTTACTGAACTCCCTGTATCTGCGGCTATCGCAAAACCATAACCGGTTACATAAAGCCTTGTACCCAGCGGGATAACCTTTGGATCTACTGAAGCAATACCCCTTTTTGCCTTTACTCCAGTCGAAGTAATACCGTAATTCGGATCGCCGGGGCTTTTACCTGTAGATTTTTCCCCTGCATCATAAGCTGTTGCAATCATATTCAGAACCCTGGAAAATCGAAAGGTTTCGTTACGAGAAGTAGTGAAAGTATCTACAGTTCCATATTCTTCTATTTTATCCTGGGGTTCATTTATAACATTTTCTGATACAACCAACCTCTCTACTTCTTCGCCGTCCTCAAATATAACCTTGTATGTTACTTCCATAAGCCCTTCCTTACCCTGCTGAATTACGCGTGTTATGCCTTTTTCTAATGATTCGTTCTTCTTTTTTATCAGTTTGTATGGTATCTTTTTCGTGTCATTAACAAACTCATGGGTTACCCTTGTAATCTCAATACTCATATTTGGACAAATCTCATCATCTGGTTCCGGCTTAACCTTATCTTCAGGGTTTATCACAAACCCTTCTCCCTCGAGGACTTCTCTTACAGTGTTTTTGACAGTCATAATTTCAATTTGACTGCCGTCTGCCTCAATTACGACGGGAACAGCCCTGGAAATCTTTATTTCCATCCCCTCTGTCAGCCTTTTATCAAGCCCCGGCTCTACCAGATCATTTGAGTTAAGTTCGATTCCGGCTTGTTCTAGAACGCTCTTAACATCCTGTTTAAATGTTTTAACCTGTAAAACATTATCACCTTCTATTATGGTGATTTGTTTTTGGTAGTAAATATACAAACCGCTTAAAATTACTATAGCTATTAAAGCACCTACAACTAAAGGTAAAAACAAACCTTTTCTAAATAAGTGTTGAACCCTCATGAGCGGGGGATTTTCTTCCACGCCCACTACCTCCCTTCCGGTTTTGAAAACCATATCTACGCCGGAATCCTTATAATTTATTTTATGAACAGCAGATTTTGCTGTGATAATATATCTCTAAGTATATCCAGAAAAAATAGGATTATTACAAATTTATTTTATATAAGCCCTTACCCTAAAATCAACTCCTAAATCTTCTGCAATTGCTCTACATTTTTCAACATCTATTTCAGGTATATCTACAACAGACAAAATAACATTAGGAATATATTTTTTACATTCTCTGGTAAACTCTAATAATGCTTCAAAAGCCTCTTCTCCGAATTCGGAGCTGCATATCTGATCATATTTAGCACTATTTTCTGCATTTAGGCTTATGGAAATAGTATCTACTAATCCTTCCAGTTCAGGCACTATATTTTCTCCATGAGCAAGGTTTGCCTGCCCATTGGTATCAATCCTTACAGGAACATTAAACCCCTTCACATATTTTGCTACCTCTAACACTGTATGGATCCTCAAAAGGGGTTCCCCATACCCGCAAAAAACTACCTCCTCATATTCCGAAGGATCACCAATAGCTTCTATAACTTCCTGAGTCGTAGGCTCTTCATCAAGCCATAAATAGTATCCTCCAACACCGGGACCTTGATTCCTTATACAAAAACTGCATTTGTTTGTACATCTGTTTGTAATATTTAAATACAGCTTATTACCTAATGCATACGCTATCATTTAATCACCTCATTTGTGATGATTCCCTATTTCAATTATTCTTTTATTCTTTAATTTTACGATACTTTCATTTTACCATAAAAAATTATAAATGTAACATATTTTTATAATAATTAAAAGGCGGGCATTTTAGAACCTCATCAGATGTGTTAATTCTCAAACACAGTCTGTTCATTTACGTCTGTTTGTAGCGCTCTTAATGCTTTCAAAACCAAATCCTTCCTCATTGCCCTTTCTTCTTTTTCTGAAAGATCTGGGTTCCCAAGGGGATGTGGTATTGCTACCGCCGGAACAATCCTATTTGCTCCAACAGTTAATGATATAGGGACTATAGTACAAACATGTACAACAGGTATGCCTGCTCGTTCGATCTCTTTCACCATCGTTGCACCGCAACGAGTACATGTTCCTCAAGTAGATGTTAGTATTACAGCTTGAACACCATCTTTAACCAGTTCCTTAGCAATTTCAGCAGCAAAATTTTTAGCATTAGAAACAGATGTACCGTTCCCTACAGTAGAATAATAATAATTATGAAGACTGCCAATTATCCCCTTTTTAACTAGATCTGTCAAAACATCCACCGGCAGGACCCTGTCAGGATCTTCATTTGCATATACAGGGTCATATCCTCCATGTGCTGTTTCAAATTTGTCAGAAGTTAAATTGTCTATTCCGGTAATATCATATTTGCCGTATTTTGAAGCACTAGAAGCTTCTATTCGGTCAGGATTGCCTTTAGGCACTATACCTCCAGATGTTATAACAGCGATTTTCGCCTTACTTAGATCTTTTATAGCCTTGTTGGGAGGCACCCTATCGAAAACAGGCATAGGATATTCAGTATCATAAGGTTCTCCTTTTAATTTTGCAATCAGCATTTGAACAGCCCTTTCAGAACCGTTGCCTTCCCTGAATACATTTTTTCTAATTCCTCTAGGTATATAGCCTTCATCTTCAGGAGACCCGATTTCTTCTCCCTTGGCAAGTTTTAGAATTAACCTGGACATTGAAGGAATAGCTGTCCTCATCCCCGCAGCTGAATTTGTTGTTTCAATAATATAGATGTCTTTCTTATACAGCTCTACACCGGGGTTTTCAGGAAACATAGCAGTTACTGCCGGTATTTTAAGCTCTTCAACAACTTTTTTAGCAACAGTGCCACATGCAATACCATACCTGCCGGCATTAAAAGCCGGGCCGGCTGCTACTATATCGGGGTCATATTTCTTTATAAGCTCAAGCACATCTCTACTTGCAGCTGCAATGTTTTCATTAAAATATGAATCACCGCATATAACCGTTCCTACAATTTCAGCTTCTCCTTTTAAGGCAGCCTCTAAAGCCATACCGGGTCCTACCTTGCCGTCTCGAGCTAAAGGTTTTGTATCAGCTTTATCTTCGCCGCCTATCTGCCCAAAAAACTGGTTAAGGTAATGAACAATCCTTATAGTCATGGGTCTTCCCCCTTTTTATCCTTATTAGATTTTAATATTAATTAATATTTTACAGCTGAAAGATAACTTAGCCCGAGTTCGTTTGTAGAACCGATTATTGCTTGTATTTCAACTATCATACTGCCATCTTCGCTTAAGCTGCCGCTAAATCCGCCTGCAATAACTTCTGCGGCATCTATATCTCCTAAAACCTTATCTAATTTCGGGAGAGTTATCAATTCATTGGCATTCCCTACCGAAACCATTGCATCAGCACTTTTGCTTGCATCAGCCAATGACTGAGACATCCCGTCTCTGCCGGCATATTCATCAGCAATAATCACGGTTTTTATCCCTTTTTCTTCAAGCTTCGTACAATTCATTATCAGATCCGTATCAGGGTTCCCAAAGCCTTCCTCCGTAATTATGACACCATCTGCACCTATGTATTCAACAAGTTTTGATGTATAGTCAGATGATCTCTGTTTATCTGCAAGGGTAACATTCTCATTTGTAATTATAACACCAATAAAATTTATATCTTTACCGTTTCGATTATACAGTTCCCTAATTACAGGATTATTTAAATGATGGTATGTAGTATTTTTGTCGCAGGCAGAAACACAATTCCCGCTGATAACAGCACCATCCATTATTTCCGTGGGATATATAAACGTCGGTATTATCCTTTTCGCATCTACACCATAAACATATGTATCATGAAGCAGCCCTTGACTTTGAAGCATATATACATAGGCTACCCTTGGCAGATTAGGATACATGTTCAAAGTTTCTTTAAGTGGCAGTGTTTCAAATACATTTATTTCATCAGGCTCGACTTCTTTTCCGGCCTCTCCAAGATATTTAGCAGCTTTTAAGCCTGCAATCCTGACAGCGGCTTCATGATCATGCTTGGACAAACCTACCTCCGGATGACAGACAACAACAATATTATTTGTTTTCGAGAATGGGGTATATTGAGCACCGGGGCCGGTCATATCGATTATCCCTTCCTGGAAACCTACTATCTTACCTGCAGTTATCACACATACACCATCTAATACGTGTGTCCTGCCTTCCCCGACTGTCTCAGGCTTGCCCAGAATCCCGGGGAAAATACAGCCCTTGCCGCTTACTTTCACTCTAGGTTCAATTACATCCTTAACCGGTATAATTCTAATACTTTCTCCGGGTCTTGCAAGATCAACGTCTACATCTGCAATCCTGTTATCTTCTTTCAAGAATTTAATCAATTCGGCCCTATTTACATACAGAGTACCTTCCTTAACAACCGTTTTCTCACCAAACTGAATATCTTTTATCTTTATCCTGCCTAGTTCCAGGCGCATAAAAATTGCCCCCCCATTCTTAATTATATGTTCTCCTGGATCATTTTTTTAATATCGTCTGCTGTTACATCTCTCACTAATTCTTTTACTTTCTGCCCATCTTTATAGAGAATAACAGTCGGCAGCCCCATAACATTTTGTGATATTGCTAATCTCCTGTTAGCACTTGTATCAACTTTGCAAAATTTAACTTTTCCCTCATATTCTTTTGCCAGTTCTTCTACTTTTGGAAGAAGAGCAAGACAGGGACCACATTTAGGACCCCAAAAATCAACTATTACAGGTTTGTCCGACTGCAAAACCTCCTGATCAAAATTATCTTTATTAATTTCAATCATTACTTCACCCCCAATTTATTATATACCAATTCAAACTAAACAAATATCCGGATCTAATGCTTCTTTAATAAGCGTATAATCAATAAATGCAAGATCCTTCTTTATGCTTTCTGATAAAGAAGGAATAGCCTTTATTTTTAAAAACTTTTCCGTTATTAAGATGCTTTGCCCTATAGTTCTGGCAGAATCTATATCTACCGGCCCCTCACCTTCTAAAAGCACAACAGTTTTATAAGGAGTTTGATTAGGTTTTATTCCTCCCACAAAAGGGTGAGTTACAAGGGTATATCCTTTATAAATCAGGTCACGTGATAAATTCAATATCTCTAAAGTTGATATCTCTTTAAACCTAATTTGAGCGTTATTTAAAGAATTCTCTAAGAAATACGGGTTATTTGTTATTATTATAAATTCTGTATCCATATGTTTTCTCCTTTTTTATTTTGTTTTAATTATATAATACCCTTGTTTGATTTTAAAATATACCCTTATTATGTGGTTATTTGGTTGTCTCGACACCAATATGAGAAACAGCGGTACCCACAGGGGGCCTCGTCATACTGAGTGATGTTTTCTCGTTTTTCTACTATGTGCAGCAATTCGTAACAACTTGACACCTGACAACAAATTATAACCTAAAGGCTTCTTTTGTATTAGCAGTCGTTATCCTGGCAATTTCCTCAAATGAAACCCCTTTAATTTCTGCAACCTTTTCTGCAACATGTTTTACATAAGCAGGTTCGTTCCTTCTGCCCCTATTTGGTTCCGGGGTAAGATAAGGACAATCAGTCTCTACAAGTATTCGGTCTAAAGGAGTAGAGGCAACTACATCTAAAATCCGTTTTGCATTTGAAAATGTAATCGGCCCCGCAAAAGATATATAAAATCCCATTTCAATACACTGGCGAGCCATTTCCCAACTGCCGGAAAAACAGTGGAGAATGCCACCTACTCTACCAGCTCTTTCTTCTTGCATAATTTTAACTGTATCACCATGAGCATCCCTATCATGGATAACAATAGGCATATCAAGCTCCTTAGCAAGTGCAATCTGTCTTACAAAAGCCTTCTTCTGCAGATCTTTAGGGGAGAGGTTCCTATAATAATCCAGCCCGATCTCCCCAATAGCAACAACCTTCTTTTTCGTTCGTGCAATATCATAAAGAAACTCAAGAAGATCATCATCCAAATCCTTTGCATCGTGCGGGTGTACACCTACTACAGCATAAATATTTTCATATTTCTCTGCCATCTTACATGCATTCACTGAGGATTGTTTGTCAAACCCAACATGTATTATCTTACTGACTCCTGCTCTTTTTGCCCGTTCAAGCACCTTATCTATGTCTCTTTGAAACCTTCTATCATCAAGGTGTGCATGAGAATCTATAAGCATAAATCTTCTCCTTACTTAATATATTTAGGTTTAAAAAGGAAACCTATGATCCATTATTTTTTCAAATAATTATATAGAATATGTCGTTCTCCTCTTAAGGAAAAATCCGATCCTTTAAAGACTTACATCTCCTCTTGGTTACATAAATATCCTTAAGTATCAAGTAACTTTTAACCCAGCCGGTAAATCTTTATCAATCGTGAGAACAGCAAGCTCCTTATCCTTTTTATCTGAAGCTGCAAGGATCATACCTTGGGATTCTATCCCTCTAAACTTGGCAGGCTTTAAGTTTGCCAAAAGGATCACTTTTTTGCCTTCAAGTTCTTCCGGAACATAATATTGGGCAATACCTGTTACAACTTGCCTTTGTTCAGTGCCTACATCAAGTTCCAGCTTCAGCAGTTTATCTGTGCCTTCTACCTTTTCAGCTTTAACTACTTGTGCAACCCTTAAATCAAGCTTTGCAAAATCATCTATAGTTATATATTTTTCAGAATCTGCATCTTTTGCTTTTTTATTTTTTGCATCATCTTTTACACGCAAATCACATTCTACATTAACCCGTTTATCGGTTTCCTCCGCTTTAAAATCTTCCTCTATCCTTGGGAAAATGGGATCTCCTTTATTCGTCTTTGTTCCTGCAGGGATTGCTCCCCACTTAAGAATACTCTGCCATGTATTAAGTGCCCCTTCCTTTATGCCCAGCTGATCCCGTATCTTATCAGGTGTATTCGGCATAAACGGCAAGATTAGAACAGATATAATTCTTATACATTCGGCAAGATTGTAAAGAACCGTGCCCAACCTTCCTTCTTTGCTTTTATCTTTCGCAAGAACCCATGGCATGGTTTCATCAATATATTTG
>DUOC01000121.1 GCA_012839065.1 Thermoanaerobacterales bacterium
TGGCGTTCACTGAGGTTTAAAAGCCTAGCTGCATCCTTGATGGTTATGACCTTATCAATGGTTTGATTAATAACTCTAAGCCGTGATATTTCTTTTTGTGTCATATTTAAAATCTCCTTACGCATACCGACATTTTATCAGAATAATTTCAATATGACATTATCATAGAATAACTACATTTTGCTTCAGTTACTCTTGTAAACAGCTGTATAGTATGTTACAATGTTTAAGGAAATAAATCAACGTTTGCAGCTATAAGGAGGTGCAGCAATGGCAAATATATGTGAAATATGTGGAAAATCTTCAATTTCAGGGCATAATGTAAGTCATTCTAACATAAAAACAAAAAGAAAATGGAAACCAAACATAAAAAAAGTTAAAGCTATTGTTAATAATCAAACTAAAAGGATTAATGTATGCACTGTTTGTTTAAAGAGTGGTAAGGTTACAAGGTCTATATAGTAAAAAGGCGTGCCGATATACAGCACGCTTTATTTATTAGGACGAGAAAACATGTTTCGTATTCCTTTTATAAATCCACTGATAAATCTTGGCATCTTAAAAACATATATCTTCACCACGTGAAGAACCTCCTTAAAAGAAATTTTGTTAATTCACCCGATAAAGAAGCCAGCCCAAAAAAATTAAACCTAATCCAAGGAAGGATGTCCATACCCAGTAAGGCATAGCACTTATTGTAACTATTAGCCCGATTATAGCAATAATAGAACCAAAAACTTTGTAGGCATTAGTTCTTCTCATAACATTCTCCCCCTTTAAATCGCAATACTTTATTTTTTATTCTTATATTATTCTATTTGAATTTATATTTTTGGTTACAAAAAAAGCGCATTTATGCGCCTTTTATCCTACTTATTTTTTCCTTAAATTCAAAAACAGTATTTTCAATACTATCCGCCCTAAAAATAGCTGAGCCAGCTACTATGATATCAGCACCTGCTTTAACTACTTCTTCAACATTGTCAAGATTAATACCCCCATCAACCTGGATTTTAACATCTAAATTTCGTTTCAAAATCATCTTCTTTAATCTATTTATTTTATAAACCATTTCTTTAATAAAATTTTGTCCTCCAAAGCCAGGATTTACTGTCATAATAAGAACCATATCTATATAATCAATAATGTATTCTATATCATTCAATGAAGTCGCCGGGTTTAGCGCTACAGAAGGTTTCGCTCCCAAAGCTCTTATACTTTCAATTAACCTGTGTAGATGGAAACATGCTTCTGCATGAACAGTAATATAATTAGCTCCAGCGCTTATAAAATCATCTATATACCTTTCAGGATTTAGTATCATCAAATGAACATCAAGAGGTAATTTTGTAACTTTCTTTATACTTTTTACTACCGGCAGCCCTATACTTATATTGGGAACAAAATGCCCGTCCATTACATCAATATGAAGCATATCCGCTCCGGCTGTTTCAACTTCTTTTATGTCTTTCAAAAGATTAGCAAAGTCAGCTGATAAAATTGATGGAGCTAACATTACCATTATAGACCCCTCCGATTATCATCGATTTCTCTAAGTAATTCAATATATGAATCATATCTTTCTTTATATATTAACCCATGCTCTACTTGCCTTTTTATTTCACAATCAGGTTCATGTAAATGCATACAACCTTTAAATCTGCAATATCGAGCTGCCCTATTTATTTCAATAAATAAATCAGAAAGTTCTTCAGGAGTAATATCTTCAAGTTTGAAATATCCGAAACCCGGAGTATCGGCTACCAAACCGCCGAAATCCAGCTGCAGCAATTCTACATGCCGGGTAGTGTGACGCCCTTGTTTTATCTTTTCACTCAAATCCCCTGTCGCTAATTTAAGACCGGGTTGGATTGCATTTAATAAAGTAGATTTCCCGACACCTGATGGACCAGATACAACTGATATTTTATCTTTTAATACTGTTTTTAAGTTTTCAATACCAGACTTTTTTTTAGCACTTAAAGTTAATACTTCATAACCAATATTCAAATATTTCCTTTCGATTTCCTTTACTTCTCTTTCTTCCGCTAAATCTATTTTATTTAAACATATAACTATTTCCACATTAGATTTTTCTGCCAATATTAAAAACCTGTTTAACTGTGAATAGTTTAAATCTGGGTTCTTAACAGCAAAAACAATTATACATTGATCTATATTAGCTACAGGGGGTCTAATAATAAAATTTGTTCTAGGCATTATCTCCTCGATAACCCATGTATTATCAATTGTTCTAATAATCTTAACCTTATCTCCTACAAATATATTAATGTTTTCTTTTTTAAAACGGCCTCTTGCTTTACATCTGATTAAAGAACCATCACTCTTTTTTACAAAATAGAACCCCCCTAGCCCTTTTACAACTAGTCCCTCATCCATAAATCACCCTCCGAATATTATAGAACATCTTCACCCCAGATAGTATCATTAATATAAACTTTAACTTCCATCTGCCCAGCTCCCTCCAATGTTATTGAAAGCGGACTGTCTTCAGGTTTGTGGGTTTTTGTGTAAGCTGTTCGTTTACCTAAAGAATCATTTATTGTGATCTTTACATTTAATTCATCAGGTTTCGCAGGTAAAACAACCTGAAAAGTGACACGTCTTTTTTCAATTTTACCCGGTCCCTTACTTATCACAAAATTTACAGAATCTCCCTGTGAAGCCTCTGCATTAGGACCCGGATTTTGTTCAATTATAACTCCTTCACTATATTTATCACTTTCCTCATATTTTAGCTCGCCCGGTTCTAAACCTAACTCTTTCAATTTATTTTTTGCCCAAGATATAGTTTTTCCACGGTAATCTTCTAATTTGATCGTTTTGATTTTGGGGCCGCTGCTTACAACAAAGTTAACTTCTGTTCCTGCTTTTACCATGATAGAAGAGCGCGGATTTTGGTCGATTACCACACCAGTAGGATATTCGTTGCTTTCTCTGCGGATAACATCACCCGGTTCTAATTCATTCGTGGATAATAAAAGATATGCTTCTCTTTCTTCTTTGCCAATTAGATGTGGAACCGGTACCTGCTTTTGCCCTTTACTTACCCATATTTCTACAGGTGGCCTGTTTATCTTTACTTTTTCTCCGCCTGCAGGATTTTGATCAATAACAAACCCTTGAGGTGAATCATCATATAACTTCTCGACAACTTCATATTCAAGACCTGCTCCTTTAAATTCTTTATCAGCTTCTTCTTCTGACTTTCCTATTACATCTGGGACTTCGGTAATCGGAACCGTTAAAAAATCTTTAAGCATAAATCCTCCCCAAGTCATAAATGCAACTAATACTGTTAATAATATCATTTTTAAAATAAATCCAAATATATTTCTTTTACGTTTACTTTTATACTTTTTATTCTTATTAACCATCTTATTATTTCCTTCCTGCCCATATCGGTCACTCCCATTAACAGCAGGAAGAACTTTTGTTTCACTCATTATATCATCCTCATAATAATTTACACTATAATTAGGATCTTCAAGCAATTTCCCCAAATCATAGTTCATTTCTGCTGCTGTTTGGTACCGCATGTTTTGGTCTTTCGTCAATGCCTTCATTATTATGCTTTCCAATCCTTTGGAAACATTAGGGTTAAAATGAGAAGGCGGAATAACTTGTTCATTCAAATGCTTTATAGCCACTGCAATAGGGCTTTCTCCCTCAAACGGCACTCTTTTTGTTACCATTTCATACAATACCGCACCCAAAGAATATAAATCTGATCTTTCACTTATTAAACTGCCTCGTGCTTGCTCAGGAGAAAAATAATGGACACTCCCAATCATACTACCACTATTTGTAAGTGTGGAAGATGATATTGCCCTGGCAATACCAAAATCTGTTACTTTAATCCTTTCGTCCTTAGTAATAAGGATATTATGGGGTTTAATATCCCTGTGAATTATCTTATTCTTATGTGCATGATCTAATGCATCACAAATTTGTCTCCCGAATTTAATCGTTTTATCTGTAGGAATTGGCCCTTTTTCCCTTATATAATCTTTTAGCGTTATTCCGTCTATATATTCAAGCACAATATAGTCCGTTTCTTTATCTTTGCCAACATCATAAATATTTACTATATTAGGATGAGATAAACTAGCTGCCGCTTGGGCTTCACGCTTAAATCTTCGTACAAACTCCTCATCATCCATAAATTGAGGTAGAAGTACCTTTATTGCTACAATTCTATCCAACAAGATGCACCGTGCTTTATAAACTGTAGCCATCCCACCACAGCCTATTTTCTCCAGGATCTTATATCTGTTGCCTAGAGTTCGGCCTATCATCAAGCTCACCTCTGATTCCCATTTAAGTAATTTGATATTTTGCTACAATGACAGTAATATTATCATATCCACCTCTATTATTTGCAAGTTCCACCAATTTTTCAGGCACATTAATAATATCTTCGGATTGTTCGTTACAAATATAACTTATTTCATGTTCATTAACGAGGTTTGTTAATCCATCAGTACATAGCAATACAATATCACCATCACAAAGTTGCTCTTCAAAAAGATCAACCTTAATATTGTTTTCTGTGCCTAATGCCCTTGTTATAATGTTTTTATAGGGATATATCTGTGCTTCTTCTTCAGTTATTTTACCGTTCCTAACAAGTTCTGCTACAAGAGAGTGATCTCTGCTTATCTGTGTAATTTCTTTGTTTCGAATTAGATAAATTCTACTGTCTCCTATATGCCCAACGTAAAGCATATCCTTATAAATCATACCCAATGTTAATGTCGTTCCCATTTCGCTATATTCTTCTATTTCCAGAGATTTTGAAAATATTTTTTCATTTGCATATATTATGCTATTTTGAATAAGATCTAAAATACTATTTTCCATCTTATGGTAGTTTTCTTTCAAAAATCCAAGCACTTCATCAACCGCCATTTTACTCGCTACATCACCTGCGTGATGTCCGCCCATTCCATCGGCAATGACAAAAACATAGACATCAGATGAAAGTTTGTAGATAGCATAATGATCTTCATTCATACTTCTTACTTTACCTATTTCAGAACATGCCCCAACTTTCATTCTACTTCACCCCTAAAATAAGGAGACTATTAACCTAATTTAGTTATGTTCGCCATTACTTTTAATTTCCCTTTTTTTATGCATGATTTTATACCTTAATTGACCACATGCGCCATCTATATCAGCACCTTTTTCTTTTCTAATAGTAGCATTAATCCCATTTGATTCTAAAATTTCTTTAAATTTAAGTATATTCTCCCTCGAGGGTTTCGTGAATTTTCTTTCCTGAACCATATTGATCGGGATAATATTTACATGGCACGGAAATCCTTTTAGTAAATCACTCAGCTCTCTGGCATTTTCTTTTGAGTCATTCACATCTTTTATTAGGGCATATTCGAATGTAACTCTCCTGCCCGTTATCTTAAATTATTGTTTACAAGTACTGATGAGAGGGCTTATTGGATACTTTTTATTTATAGGCATGATTTTATTACGTATTTCATCATTAGGAGCATGCAAAGAAACAGATAATGTGATTGGAATATCCTCTTTTGCCAATTTGATTATAGCAGGTAATAAACCACATGTAGAGAGAGTAATACGTCTAAAACTTATATTTAATATTTCCGGCATATTAACCAGCTTAATAAATTTTACTACCTCATCATAGTTTTCCAACGGTTCCCCGCTTCCCATTATTACCACATGAGTAATTGGCAAAGAATTTTCTAAACTATTTTTTATTTGTAATATTTGATCTAGCATTTCCCATGCTCTAAGATTCCGTACAAACCCATCAATCGTTGAAGCACATAATCTACAACCCATTCTACACCCTACTTGACTTGATACACAGATGCTGTTTCCATAAGAATGCCTCATTAACACAGATTCAATTATATTATTGTCCTCTAATAAATAAAGATATTTTTCTGTACCATCAATTTTAGAAGCTTTTTTTTCAACAATCTTTATCGTCCCAATATATACATTTTTATCTAATATATCTCTCATCTCTTGAGATAGATTAGTCATCTGTTGAAAATCTTCGACCCCTTTTTTATATATCCAATTTGTTACCTGCTTTGCCCTATATTTTTTAAAACCCATTTTTATGAAAAGGTTTTCCATTTCGTCAAGAGACAAGCCTTTTATATTACTCTTTTCTATATTAAAAACCTCCCTTAAGAACAATACTATTCTAATGTAGATACTATTTTGAGGTGAACATGACAGTAAGCAATCCTAATCAAGACTAACAGGCAATCAAAGACAGTTCTTTCAAAAACAGAACTGTTCTCAATTGGAAATAGCACATAATATCGACAGAGTCGACCTGGTATTTTCTCTGTTTAATAATAGAAACGGAAGAAACGTCCCTTTGCTCCAATACAGTATGTGAGAAAGCGGTTGTGGGTACCGCTGTGCGCCAATATTCCCCTTCCGTTAATGTTACTTGTTGATATATTTATAATCTTCTTAAGCGTGCAATAAAAAAACCATCGGTTCCATGTATATGGGGAAATGTGCGAAAGAAACCTTCGTTTACTCCATTCCTCAATTTAAAAGGAATATATGGTGAAATATCTTCTATAATAAAATCATCATTCTCTTCTAAAAATGCCTTAATTACACTTTCGTTTTCTTCTGTCTCCAAACTGCAGGTGCTATATACTAAACAGCCTTGATTCTTAACATATCGTGCAGAAGTATCTAAAATTTCTTTTTGTTGTTTTGTTAGTTCTAATAAGTCTTTTTCTTGCCTCTTCCACTTAATATCCGGTTTCCTTCTTATTATGCCAGTTCCTGAACAAGGTGCATCCACCAGCACCCCATCAGCTTTTCCAATCAGTTCTTTATCTAATATTTTAGCATCATGTTTTTGAGCTTCAATAATTTTAACGCCTAATCTAGATGCTAATCCTTCTATTAACTGCAATTTATGTTTATATATATCTCTTGCAATTATTTTCCCTTTGTTATTCATAAGTTGAGCTATATGTGTCGATTTGCCTCCTGGCCCAGCACATACATCAATAATCAATTGACCTGGCTTGGGGGATAATGCATGTGAAACCAACATTGAAGCTTCATCTTGGGGTTGAAACAGCCCTTCTTTGTAAGATGTTAGCTTTTCAAGCCCGTAGTTTTTTTTAATCTCTAAAGCTTCTTCCAGATAACGAGCAGCTGATACCTTAAGGCCTTCTCTTGTAAGGATATTAATAGCATCATCTTTTGTAGTCTTTAATGTGTTAATTCTAATAGTTAACGAAGGTATACTGTTATTTGCATTTAATAAACCTTCGCTAAAAGACTGCCCAAAATTACTTAACCATCGTTTAACTAGCCATATCGGATGAGAATATTTAACTGATAAATATTCATTTTTGTCTTTAATATTATTAAATGTCAAATTTTCTCTGTTTCGTATAATAGCCCTTAAAATTGCATTAACAAAACCTTCTGATCCTTTCGGCCCAAAAGATTTTGTTAGATTAACAGCCTCATTGCAAGCTGCAAAAGATGGGACCCTATCTAAATATAATATCTGATATACGCTCATCCTTAATATATTTCTGACCCATGGATGGATTTTATTTATTTCCCGAGTTGAAAATTTACTTATAACCCAATCCAGGGTAAGTTTCCATTTAATTGTGCCGTAAACTATTTCGGTTATAAAAGCTCTGTCCAAATCGCTAATATTTTTATTCCTTGCAACTTTATTAAGAGCTATATTTATGAAAGCACCTTTTTCATTTATATAATATATAGCCTTTAATGCCTCTTGTCGTGCATCTACAATTTGTGCCATATATTTGTTTCCTCCACATCATGTTCTAAAATACACGTGTTTTAACAAAACATTCCACACTTACAGCATTAACGAGAAAAAACCCAATATGCTGCGGATAACTATATTCTACCCCTACTATCTCAACATCAGCAACATCTGTAGTAGTAGTTAAGTATTTCTGCATGAATTTCCCAAAAAAGGGGCCAATCATATTTGCAAATATCATGGCTAGTAAAATATTCAGTATGTTAAAAAATCCAAATCTTATTAAGAGAATCATAAATATCAAAGAGAAAATAAAGTTGGCTGCAGCAATACTTGTTCCACATCGTTCGTGGATTGCTAAATATGAATCTCCTGCTATTAAACGGTTCAAGCCAATTCTAGCAGCTTGTTCTATAACCGCAGGATTAACTGGTCCCTTTACATAAAATCCGTTTTCTTTAGCAAGACCTGAAAGAAGATGATTTTCGCCATAATATTCCTGTATAACATTAATAGTCGCATGCTCTAAAGCATGATTCTGCCTTAGCCTTTTATTTAAGGCAATTCTTATTATTTCAAAGGGTATAGTAATAAGATCAAAAACTGATTTTAATGTAAAACGAAAAGGCAGTAAAAAAAGATTAAATATTATAAATATTAAAATAGGCCAAAGTAAAAGTAAAAATAATGGTAGCAAACTACCTCCCCTCCCCCTCAACAAAGAATTTTATTGCTTCTTCTACCCTACTCACATCAACTATACAATTATGACACGGTCCCTCCGGTCTCTCATTTAATACCCCAAGGACAGGAATGGGACTTGTATCCTGTATACCGCTCGTTAGATCCCTTTCACACGCAATGGCAACAATTGCGTGCGGTTTATATTTAATAACTGAATTCCTTGCTAATGTGCCACCGGGCACTACGGCGATATTTACATTATATTTTTCCGCTAAATCTAAAAGATTACCTACATTACATCTTCCACACCTTTTACATTTCCAAGGATCAGCTGTGATTTTTTGTGTACAAAAATCCTTTTGAATACAATGCGGAGCAAGTATAAGTATTTCTTCAGGATTGACTTTCAGCCCACTAGTCAAAACTAAATGATTATTTACTTCAATAAATGAACTCTTTATTTTATCACTTGGAATACCAATAAATTTACCTAATTTCAATGCTGCCGGATAAAGTATTTTTACAGCAAGAATCATAAGCCTTTGAACAGGGGCATATGTTTTAGCACTTAATATAGTTAAAACCATTCCAAAAAGCCCCAATGCTGCGATTGTTATTATAATTAATGAAATAACTATAATAGATACTATTATATATCTATATACATAATACAGACGATTATAATACAAATAAAATACCAAACTAATTATCAATAAAAA
>DUOC01000122.1 GCA_012839065.1 Thermoanaerobacterales bacterium
ACAGTATCAGAAATTTTTCGAAATGGATAATGTTTTATTGGAGTTTACACAAGATGCTTTAAAGGCTGTATCAGCTAAGGCTATTGAACGTAAAACTGGAGCAAGAGGTCTTCGAGCTATACTTGAGGATGTAATGCTTGACATAATGTATGAAATCCCATCTAGGGATGATATTACAAAATGTGTTATAACAAAAGAAGTGATCACGAATAAAGAAAAACCTATTATGGTTACAACAGAACGTAAAAAAGGTAAAAAGAAAGAGGTTACAGCTTAAAACAAAAAGGTGTGGGTCAATATGTTCCACACCTTTTGTAGTTAACTTCCAGGATAAAGTACCTTTTCGTGAGAGATACTAAAGTATACTCTCAGAAAAGGAGGTTCGGTAATAAGTTGAATTCGAATATCGGTATACTAGGGTTGATACAGTTTTTTTTCGCAATTGTTATTGGAATGTATTTTTTAAATCTCATGAGGAGTCAACAAGGTAATAAGATAGTAATTGAACGTGAATCTAAAAAGGAAATGGAAAAGCTTAAAAAAATGAGAGAGATTTCATTAACTGAACCACTTTCTGAAAAGACAAGGCCTAAGAAGTTCGACGAAATTATCGGACAGGAAGAAGGATTAAAGGCTCTTAGAGCAGCACTGTGCGGCCCCAATCCTCAACATGTGATTATCTACGGGCCACCTGGAATTGGTAAAACTGCAGCTGCGCGTCTTATCCTTGAAGAATCGAAAAAAAATCCAAATTCACCTTTTGGCAGTGAAGCCAAATTTGTAGAGATTGATGCTACAACTGCAAGATTTGACGAACGGGGGATTGCAGATCCACTTATAGGTTCTGTTCATGATCCTATCTACCAAGGTGCCGGTCCATTAGGAATAGCAGGGATACCTCAACCCAAACCCGGGGCTGTTACAAAAGCACACGGCGGGCTTTTGTTTATAGATGAAATTGGTGAATTACATCCTATACAAATGAATAAACTTTTAAAAGTTCTTGAGGATCGTAAAGTATTTCTTGAGAGTGCATATTACAGTTCCGAAGATACGAACATTCCACATCATATTCATGAGATATTTCAGCACGGTCTTCCGGCAGATTTCAGATTAGTAGGTGCTACAACTCGAATGCCCAACGAAATTCCTCCTGCTATAAGATCTAGATGTTTAGAAGTATTTTTCAGGGCTTTAACCCCAGATGAAATAAAGGTAATAGCAACAAATGCAGCAAAAAAGATAAATGTTGATATTGAAGAAGATGCTATAGGTGTTATACAAAAATATGCAACAAATGGAAGAGAAGCAGTTAATATAATACAAATTTCAGCAGGAATAGCTTTATCGGAAAATATCAATAAGATAAATGTTGAACATGTGGAATGGGTTGTAAATACGGGGCAATATACTCCAAGACCTGAAAAGAAATTAACCTTAAACCCCCAAATCGGCTATGCAAACGGGTTAGCAGTTTACGGACCTAACTTGGGAACGATTATAGAAATAGAAGCTACTACCATACCTGTTGAAAAAGGACAGGGCAGTGTTATTGTAACCGGCATAGTTGAAGAAGAAGAAATGGGTGGAGATTATCATAAAATTAAACGTAAAGGCACTGCAAAGGGTTCTGTTGATAATGTAATAACTGTATTGCGAAGATATCTAAATGTAGATCCGAGAGACTATGATATTCATCTAAATTTTCCCGGTGGTACGCCCATTGACGGCCCTTCAGCCGGAGCAGCGATTGCTACTGCTATATATTCTGCAATCAAGAATATAGCATATGATAATTTTGTGACCATAACAGGTGAAGTTTCAATAAGAGGGCTTATAAAACCTGTAGGAGGAGTAAAAGCCAAGATAGATGCAGCAGTGCAGGCTGGAGCAAAAAAAGTATTAATCCCTGAAGAAAACTGGCAGGAAATTTATAGTAATTACAAGAATATAGATGTTATACCGGTAAATACAATACAGGAAGTTATAGATTATGCTTTGCTAGACAAAAAAGCTAGCAAAGAAAGCCCTCCTAAGTCTTGCGAAATTGGGATTTTAACAGCTTCAGGCGTATAATACCCGGGGTTATATTTAGAACCGGGTATTTATGTTATAAAAAGGATTTTGAATTAAATAAACAAAATAGTATAATTATTATTGAATATAAATTATGTAAAGGGGGAAATTCAGAATTATGGATACTATAATCAAAAATAGCAATAAGAAAACAATTCCCCTGCTACCTCTGAGAGGTCTATTGGTTTTTCCGTACACAGTCCTCCATTTTGATGTAGGAAGGGATAAATCAATTGGTGCATTGGAACATTCTATGATGAAAGATCAATTTATTTTACTTTCCACACAAAAAGATGCGAGAATAGATTTTCCGAACCCTGATGAAATTTATACAACAGGTACTATTGCTAAAGTTAATCAAATTTTAAAATTACCCGGGAATACTATCAGAGTATTAGTTGAGGGCATATGCAGAGGCAAGATAGTCAGATATATAGAAACCGAACCTTTTTTAAAGGTAGAAGTTGTTGAAATACAAGAAGGGGATTGCAATACAGAAGACTTGGAAATTGAGGCATTGATGAGAAGTACTGTTAGTCAGTTTAAAGAATATATTAAACTGAACAAAAGGACATCACCAGAAGTTATGATTACTGTTGATACAATTAATGAGCCGGGTAAACTTGCAGATATAATTGCATCACACATGTCAATGAAAATAGAACAAAAGCAAGAAATTTTGGAAATCACTAATGGCAAATCAAGACTTATGAGATTATATGAAATATTGACACAAGAAATAGAAATACTTGAAATTGAACGGAGGATTAGTCAACGTGTAAAAAAACAGATGGAAAAAAATCAGAAGGAATATTATCTTAGAGAGCAGTTAAAGGCTATTCAAAAAGAATTAGGTGATAAAAACGAAAAAGAGGAAGAAGTAGAAGAATATCGAAAGAAGATTTATAATTCAAAGCTACCGCCCGATCTCGAAGAAAAGGTTTTAAAAGAAGTATACAGACTCGAAAAGATGCCGGAAGGTACTGCAGAAGGTTCTGTGATCAGAACATATCTCGATTGGATATTAAACCTTCCCTGGTCTCACGAGACCTCGGATCGTCTGGATATAGTTGCTGCCGAAAAAATACTAGATGAAGACCATTATGGTTTAGAAAACGTGAAGGAAAGGATTCTTGAGTATTTGGCAGTAAGACAGCTAACTAAAAATATGAAGGGACCTATACTATGCTTAGTCGGGCCTCCCGGTGTGGGGAAAACTTCATTGGCGAAATCTGTTGCAAGGGCACTGGGACGAAAGTTTGTAAGGATTTCTTTGGGCGGTGTAAGAGATGAAGCAGAGATCAGAGGGCATAGGAGGACATATGTTGGTGCTCTCCCCGGAAGGATAATTCAAGGTATAAAGCAGGCAGGAACGAAAAATCCGGTGTTTTTATTAGATGAAATAGACAAAACCAGTTCAGATTTCCGAGGCGATCCAGCCGATGCTCTCCTTGAAGTTCTAGACCCGGAACAGAACAGTAATTTTAGTGATCATTATATTGAACAACCTTTTGATCTATCTAAGGTAATGTTTATTACTACTGCTAATTCATCACATAATATCCCAAGACCTCTTCTTGACAGAATGGAAATAATAAATATTACGGGATATACGGAAGAAGAAAAAGTTAAAATTGCAGAAAAATATCTAATTCCAAAACAAATAAAAGAACATGGGCTTAAAAAAGACAATCTTTTGATTACTGAAGGTACGATTAGAAATATAGTAAGATATTATACAAGGGAAGCAGGAGTTCGAAACCTGGAAAGAGAGATAGCAGCAATTTGCAGAAAAGCTGCCCGATCTATTTTAAAAGAAAATAAAACTCAAATAAAGGTTACAACAAGGAATTTAAATAAATTTTTAGGAATGCCCAGATATCGTTATGGGGAAAAAGAAAAAGAACATGAAATAGGGGTAGCAACAGGTATGGCATGGACAGAAAGCGGCGGTGATATTCTTTCAATAGAAGCAACAATAATGCCGGGCAAAGGGAAAATAACTCTTACAGGTAAACTTGGTGATGTCATGCAAGAATCTGCGTATGCAGGTATAAGCTATATTAGATCACAGGCAGATAAATACCATCTGGAAGAACATTTTTATGAAAAAAATGATATTCATATTCATGTTCCTGAAGGTGCAATCCCTAAAGATGGGCCTTCAGCCGGTATAACTATGGCTACAGCGATTATTTCAGCATTGACAAATACCCCTATTAATAAAAATGTAGCTATGACTGGTGAAATAACTCTAAGAGGAAGAGTGCTTGCAGTAGGCGGAATAAAGGAAAAAGTCCTGGCTGCACATAGGGCAGGCATTAAGACGATCATTCTTCCAAAAGATAATAAAAGTGATTTAGAAGAGATACCTTCAAATATAAAGCGTAAATTAGATTTTGTTTTTGTTGATAATATGGAGCAGGTTCTTGAAAAAGCCTTAAAGGGGACTAAAAATGAAGATTAAAAATGCTTTTTATGTGAATAGTTTTATTGGTCAAGAACACTGCCCTAAAGATAATTTTCCGGAAATAGCCTTTGTAGGGAGATCTAATGTAGGCAAATCTACTTTAATAAACAGTTTAACAAATAGAAAATCACTGGCAAAAACAAGCTCCCAGCCGGGCAAAACTAGACTTATTAATTTTTATAATATTAATGATCAATTTTATTTAGTGGATCTGCCCGGCTATGGCTATGCAAAGGTGCCCCAAAAAGAGAAAGAAAGATGGGGGAAGATGATTGAAGATTATCTTTTAAACAGAGAACACCTTAAAGCTGTTATTATGGTTGTAGATATAAGACATATGCCATCAGAAGATGATTTGTTGATGTATAGATGGCTGGAATATTATAAAATGAAGACGATAATAGTTTTAAATAAGGCTGATAAGCTTTCACGGTCAAACAGGCTTACAAATTGTAATAAAATAAGAAAAGCACTAAACTTAAAACCAAATGACAGATCCATAGTATTTTCCGGTAAAACACATGAAGGCAGGGAAGAAATATTAAAAATGATAGATGAAATTATAAAATAGTGGTGCTTTAGTGGATCTACTCTTGGGCTATGCTATAGTAGCATAGCCTTTTTTATTGTATAATATAGCTAGAGGGGTGCTGTAATGATTACTAAAGATAAAATTTTTGCTTTTCTTTTAGGTATTAATCGTAAGCCTTCTGACGAAGAAGGGCTGAATGAACTACAGCTACTTGCTAAAACTGCCGGAGCAGAAGTAGTAGGTACGGCAGTCCAAAAAAGATTGAAGGTTGATCCTGCTTATTATGTAGGACGGGGGAAGGCGGAAGAAGTAGCATCAGCGGTAAAAACCCTTGGTGCTAATGTAATAATATGTGATGATGAACTTTCTCCGGTACAAATTAGAAACCTGGAGGATATTACTGAAACAAAAATAATTGACAGAACCATGCTTATTTTAGATATTTTTGCCCAAAGGGCTAATACTTCTGAAGGTAAAATCCAGGTAGAACTTGCACAGCTTCAATATATGATGCCTCGCCTTACAGGGAAAGGTATCGAGCTGTCTCAAGAGGGCGGCGGTATTGGAACACGCGGTCCCGGTGAAACAAAACTGGAAACCGATAGGAGGCATATTAGACGCCGGATTTATCGATTGAAGAAAGAACTGTTGGAAATACAGAAAAGCAGGCAGGTTATAATGAAATCACGCAAATATCCGGTAATAAGTCTGGTGGGATATACAAATGCCGGCAAATCCACATTATTGAATGTACTTACTGGTGCTGATGCAGCTACAGGGGATCGTCTTTTCGAAACATTAGATACTACCACTCGAGGGCTTGATTTGCCTGATGGTAGAAGGGTGCTTTTATCTGATACAGTCGGGTTTATAAGGAAATTACCACATCATCTTGTAGAAGCTTTTAAGGCTACTCTCGAGGAAGTAAGAGAAGCAGATATGCTTATACATGTAGCTGACGGCTCAAGTTCAATACTAGAAGAGGAGATAATAACTGTAAATTCGGTGCTATCAGATATAGGGATAGGTGAAAAGCCTGTGATTCTGGCTATTAATAAAATAGATAAAAGGAACAATGAAAACCGTTTCATAAGAAGTTATAATCAAGATAATACAATTGAAATTTCCGCATTAAAAGGTATAAATCTAGATAAACTTTTAAATGCTATAAGTAAATACTTGCCTTCTAACCGTCATCATGCAGAACTTTTTATTCCCTATGATGATGCACGATCATTAGATAAAATACATCAGAATTCAGATATTGACGAGATTAAATATGAATATGATGGGGTTAGAATAAGAGGAAGTGTAGATATTGCAATCTTAAATGATCTGGAAAAATATGTATCGAGATAACAACAACACATAATTCTTATGCAAAGCACATATTTGAGTTTCCGCAAAATGCAAAAAGATTAACAAAATAAAAGAATATTACTAAAAAATGTGACTACAATATTTTTTCTACTCCTTTAGGCTTATTTTGCGTATTTTCTATTGCTTCTTTTTACTTTTTTATGTTATTATTTATACAGCTCATATCCTTTGGGAATGAGACTATATTATAAGGAGTGAAAAAAATGAATATAGGATTTATAGGTGCCGGAAAGGTTGGCTGTTCCTTCGGACACTACCTCAAACAGCAAGATTTACCTATTGTTGGCTACTATAGCCGAAGTAAATCGTCGTCTTTATATGCT
>DUOC01000123.1 GCA_012839065.1 Thermoanaerobacterales bacterium
CCTCCTGTGCTTGTGTATGTGAACCTGTACTGTAAAGTTGTAAGGACATCATTCTATATAATCTGATTGCTAGAATCTACCATTAAGAAGATTTAGATTAGCGCTGTAAGCGAAACCTAGTAACATCGGAAGAGGAATCCGTCAAAGCAGGGATACCCACAAGGTGCCGACAAACCACTAACCCTTCGAACAGGGATACCGCGAACACAGAAGGTACGTCCCTTAGTGTTTTGACGTCCCTTTTATCATTATTGCACATAATTCACATAATGTGCAGCAAATATTATTAAAAATTAAACTCCCTACTATCATTATCTTTTATATTGATGCCCTCAAGAACAAAGTACGCTGTATCTTCTTTTTGAAAACTTGGAACAGAATAGCAGATGTGTAGTGGTAGACCATGCAGACCACAGGGTACTGTTTTTTCTTCGCTCTTTGACGAAATATAAATTGCAGTAGGACCGTCTGCTCCGCCAATGATACCGATAGATGCTGCAGAGACAGGCCTGTATTTATCATCTTGCATCTCCAGCTTCTCTGTATATTGGATACTGCTGCCAAACTGTAGGGTATCACCTTGTGGCAAAGCAGGACTCATTTCATACATTAACTGCGTAATGTAAAGACTGCGGTTCCCACCTGTTTTAATTGGAAGTTCCATCGGTTCTGCCCTTTGAAAATACAGTATGTGTTTTATTCCTGTTACAGGATGATTAAAATAAATCTCCTTCTCCTTCTCATCAACTGACAATTCAAAATGAATGTCCAGAGGAAAAAACCGTTTCACAGGATAGGTAGACAGCTTTATTTCGTTCACTCTGTCCAGACGTAAAAAACGCAGCAACTTCTGAAATTTGGAATCTGCTGGAGGATATGGCACACAAAAGCGTTCACAGCCAAAACAGGTAACACCCTTTAGGATGGTTGAATATGCACTTCGCACAGGTGTTAGCTTCTCATCCTGTTGCAGCCAAGGTATGCTCATGGAACCGCTAGACGAATATCCGCCTTCTACCTGCTTCCCATTGATCCATATTTTACTTATTGGTACAGCCTGATAGGGATGCTCCTGCTCTACACAGCGCTTCTGTAATGGTGTCAATGTTTCCTCAATATCCTCATATTTTTCAAAGAACTCCCGGAGCTTTGTTTCATTTAAAATAGTGATCACATCAAAAACAATACCTTTTGAAAAATGATATATAAAAGGGATATAGCGTTTTGCCCCCGCATATTCAAACTGCCAGCTTGTCCTTTGTGGCAGCCCCCAAAGTCCCTTACCCTTGCTCCAAAAACTGGAACTATAATATACTTTCATATCATTAACCTCCAGGCTTTATATGCACTTCTTGACAAAATAAACCTTATTTCACTTCCCGTATATAAATTATATTCAACAATACAGAATGATTCAGGGGTCGTTCACTACAAAACCACATGTTGCAGGTAATATAGAAGACAGCGACAATAATCATAATCCTGATACAAATGCAACAACAACGCACAACCATAGGTCGAACCCTACATTTCACATTAGCAAATTGCTATTATGATATGAAGTATCAACAACAACGGGCAGATACATAGGTCAACCCCTATATTTATAATGTGAAATCGAAACATAGTATGACAGAGGCAACCTACAAACAGAGATACACATACGGTTGCCAGCAATTACTTATACAGCAACACATATACACCGTTACCACAGTGAGCAACTATAGATTACAGAACCGGGAAGTCATGCCATATTAGTAAAAGAAATAGCTAAAAATCTCAAAGGGCATATATAAAAGTTAATTTTAACCCGTTAGACACATCTCCTAAAAAAAACCTTGGCAGATATAGACCGCCAAAATACTACCAAGGATTACCTTCATCATGCCTTGATTGTTGTAGGCGAGAAATAAGGCAATTAGACCACCTACTACTGATGCGAATATGTTTCCCGTGGAATACAATATGCCGGGGAAAGTCATTGCACCCAGCACAGCATAAGGCATATAATATAGAAATGACCGTATAAATCTTGATTTCAATTTTCCCTTAATAAAAACTATTGGAATTACCCTTATCATATAAGTTACTAATGCCATAACAATTAAGCTAGAATAAACATTACTCAAAATTCATCTTCCTCTCTGGGAAATATAATTGCACCGATACTGCAAGCCACTACCGTTGCTATAATGACCACCCAACCCTCTGATACAAAATTGATATAAGGTACCCATTTTAAAATAGAGCTTATACTGATAGCGATAGTGGTTACGACAAGAACAGCCTTAGATTCTTTTGCCGCAGGGACAACTATCGAGATAAACATGCCGTATAATGCAATACCCATAGAACTTTGCAGCATTGGTGGGAGAAAAAAAGATATCAATCCTCCTAAAGCTGTGCCCAATGCCCATCCAATGTAGGGGCCGGTAATAAGCCCTAACATATAAGAAAAGGTGAGTTCACCTTTTCTTATGGAGGATATGGCAAAGATCTCGTCAGTTATCCCAAAAGCCAAAATACACCTTTTAAGTGTGGAAATCTTGGGTGATAACTTTTGTGACAGAGCAATGGACATCAACATATAACGTAAATTAACTATACAAGATGTTAAGGCTATCTCTAGTAAGGTCGCCCCGTTAATGATTAAATTCATCCCGGCAAATTGTCCTGCTGAGGTTAAATTAGTCATTGAAATTAAAATCGTAGCCAATACCGGTATCCCCCCATCCACCGCTAAAAGCCCAAAGGTGAAAGATACCGGTATATAACCTAATATTATGGGGATTCCGTCTTTAAAACCACAATAAAAATCATTGCTAATATTATTTATTTTCAGTAGTCCATTATAAGGCAAATCGTTTTTCAAG
>DUOC01000124.1 GCA_012839065.1 Thermoanaerobacterales bacterium
TATTTCGCAAATGAAAAATTAGATTGTAGTATAACAACTTTATGATGTAAATGAAAAGCCTGTATCCTTTATATTACAAAGAATACAGGCTTATTTTTTCTGTTCTAGGTGAAAAAGTCAAGATATATAATAACATAAGTTTAAAGACAAATCAAGATTTGTTACTCAAATAGTCTCTAATTCCACTATTTGCTAATCTGTCAGCTTCTTTATTCATTTCCCTTGGAATATGGTTTATAGTATAACTTTCAAAATTCTTGAGTAAGTCTTTAACAGCTACATATAGCGGTTTTAAACCTTTATTTTTAACTTTATATTCTCCGTTTATCTGTTTAACAACCAGCTCGCTGTCAAGATATAAATCAACTGCTTTAGCTTTTAGATTAATTGCTTTTATAAGTGCAGTTTTTAATGCAGTATACTCAGCAATATTATTAGTAGTATAGCCTATATATTCACTAAACTCTTCAACTATGTTGTTATTATCATCATATATTACAATACCTATACCTGCATTACCGGGATTACCTTGTGATGCCCCATCTGTATATATTGCAAGTTTCTCCATTAGCTATCCTCCTGCTCTAATTCTTTATGCCAAAAAAGTATCCTGCCGCAATTTTCACATTTAACTATTGTATTTCCAGCTTTAGTCATGCTAACTATCATTGACGGCAAGCTAACCCTACATCCAGAACAGTTTTGTCCTTTAATAGTCGCAATGGCAATTCCTTGCTTATTTCTTTTTAATTCTTCATATAAAACAATATACTTTTTATCGATTTTTTCTAAAAGTTGCTCTCTTTGTAACTCTTGATCAAAGATTTCTTCTTCTATCTTATCAGCTTCTTTTCTATACTTCAACATTTCTTGTTTATATTCTTGTATTGCTAATATTAAATTCTGTTCTCTTCTCTTTATTTCTTTTTCTAATTTTTCTATTCCTTCAATAAGTTCTAATGATAAATCTTCTTTTATCTCTTTATTTTGATTTATGTTTTCCAATTGTTTCGTTAGTTGTTCCATTTCTTTTAGGTTTTTTATTTCCCCACTGTATAGTTTTTTTTCAAGTTCAGTCGCTTTAAGTGATAAATCATTATAATCTAATTCGGTTTTTTTAAACTCTCTTTTCATTCCACTCAATTTTGTTTTTATTGCCTCTAATACTTCCTTATCAGATATAAGTCTTTTTTTAAAAGGTTTTAATTTGTTTTTTGCCTCTAAAGCTCTAAAATCCTCTTTAAGTTGTTCAATTTTCAAATCATTTTTTTGTAACTTCCATAAGTCTGCCAGAAAATTCATCATTAGGCCTCCTCGTATACTTGTAGATAATAAAAAAGAATAAGGCGCCCATCACCTTATTCTCCTAAACAAACTTAAAAACACTCTCATTTACTTCAGACTTAATAACTTGTGTCTTTGATTTGATTTCATCTAATCCTTTTTTTATTGTGGCAGCTAATACTGGTAAAATCAGCTTTTCTGATTCCCAGTGCCCAACATCTATTATTGATAAGCCAAGATTTACAGCTTCTTGCGCCTGGTGGTATTTAACATCGCCAGTAATCAAAACATCAGCTCCTTTAAAAGATGCCTGGTGTATCAGAGATGCACCACTACCACCACATACTGCTATTTTTTTAACATTTCTATTTAAGTCTCCAGCTAATTTCACAGAATTTATTTCTAATATTTCTTTTACTGTTTGAATTAACTCTTTTAAAGAAATAGGATGAGATAATGTACCTATTCTCCCTAACCCTAATGGTTTACCTTCATTATCAAGATTGTATATATCATATGCAACTTCTTCATATGGGTGAGCATTAAGCATAGCCCTAACAGCTTTTTTTAATTTACTCTCGATAACTACCGTTTCAATTCGATATTCCTCAACTTCCTCAATTTTGCCAGTTTTACCAATGAAAGGGTTAGTCCCTTCTAGAGGCATAAAAGTTCCTTTTCCTTCCGCCCTAAAAGTACAATGACTGTAATTACCTATCCATCCTGCTCCAGCATTAGCTAAAGCATTAATTACATTGTCTACATATTGTTTTGGAACAAAGACCACTATTTTTTTAAATGAGTCATAATTTGTAATTTGCAAGGGTTTTACTGATTCAAGTTTTAGTTCTTTAGCTAGTACGTCGTTAACCCCGCCAGGGGCTATATCCAGATTAGTGTGTGCACAGTAAACATTTATATCATTCTTTATGAGTTTATGTATAACTTCTCCGATATATAAATCATTCCTCACCGAACTTAACTTGTTAAATATTAAGGGATGATGAGAAACTATCATATTACTACCTTTTTTAATTGCCTCATCAACTACTTCATTAGAGACATTTAAAGCTACTAGTATCTTATTAATTTCATTATTAGGATCTCCGACTTGAAGCCCTACATTATCCATTTCTAACGCATATTTTTTAGGAGCTAGATTTTCAATTATTTGCATTATTGTTTGAACTTTTGCAAACATCCCTCTTTACTCCTTCCAATTTATTAAGCCTTTTTTGAAGTCTGTTCAGTTTTTTCTCTACTGTTTTTGAATTTGATTTTCTGATACTATTTATTATGTTTCTAGTTGATATGATTTTTTGATCAATATATTCAAGCAACAAAGGGTGTTTTTCTTTAATTAAATTATACCCTATTTCATAATATAATTCATCTTCTACAAAACCTTTCCCTCGAACAACTGTTATTATTTCATATATTCTATTTTGCTCTTTAGCAAGATCCTCATCGATAATTTTATAACCCGAATTCAGCAAGTAATGTCTAAGTCTTGCTTGGGCTGTCATGGGCTGTAAAATTAAAAGATTTGTATGCTTTAAAACCTCGGGAGAACTCTTTAGAATATTAATAATCTTGGTTCCCCCCATACCTGCAATAATAACTATATCAATTTCCCCCGGCTTTATTACCTTAAGCCCGTCACCTAATCTTATATCTATCACATCAAGTAATTCTTCTTTTTTAACAGTTTCAATCGCTTTCCTGTAAGCATTCATATTAAGTTCTGTTGCTATCACCTTTGAACATTTTCTATTTTTAAATAAAGCAATAGGTATATAACAATGATCTGTACCAACATCTACAGGGCTGCTACCTGTAGGTACTTTTTCATATATAGTTTTCAACCTGGAAGTGAGATTCACTTATTTACACCTACTTATCTCTCTATATTATATTACCATTTTTTTATTTAATAATAAATACCAAAACAAAAAAGTGCACTACAAGTACACTTTCTATATATTATATAATGGTGGGCCCACCAGGATTCGAACCTAGGACCAACCGGTTATGAGCCGGTCGCTCTACCGCTGAGCTATGGGCCCTTTAAATTATAGAGCATATTTATCCATGAATTATATTATATTTGATAACTTGCTATTGGTCAAGAACTATGGTTGTGAATTTATAATGTTTTTCTTTTAATAATATTAAATAAAAGCTGTCATCTAATTTATTCTAAATAGTCCTTTAGTTTTTTGCTTCTGCTTGGGTGCCGTAATTTCCTTAATGCTTTAGCTTCTATTTGTCTTATTCTTTCCCTAGTCACTCCAAAGACTTGCCCAACCTCCTCAAGTGTCCTCGGTCTCCCATCATCTAGGCCAAACCTCAGCCTTAATACCTTTTCCTCGCGATCCGTAAGGGTATCCAGCACATCCTCAAGTTGTTCTTTTAAAAGCATAAATGCAGCTGCTTCCGCAGGAGCAGGGGCATCTTCATCAGGTATAAAATCACCTAAATGGCTGTCTTCTTCTTCACCAATAGGTGTTTCTAAAGATACCGGTTCTTGGGCAATTTTCATTATTTCTCTAACCTTTTCCACCGGTAATTGCATCTCTTCCGCTATTTCTTCCGGCAAAGGATCCCTACCTAATTCTTGTAAAAGTTGTCTTGAGACCCTTATTAATTTATTAATTGTTTCAACCATATGAACAGGTATCCTTATTGTTCTAGCTTGATCTGCTATAGCACGTGTTATTGCCTGCCTTATCCACCAAGTAGCATATGTGCTAAATTTATACCCCTTTCTATAATCAAATTTTTCCACAGCTTTAATGAGACCCAAATTGCCTTCTTGAATTAGATCTAAAAACAGCATACCTCTGCCAACATATCGTTTCGCTATACTTACTACTAGTCTTAAATTGGCTTCAGCCAATTTCCTTTTAGCTTCTATTTCTCCTTTTTCTATTCTTTTTGCCAGTTCTACCTCTTCTTCGGCTGTCAAGAGAGGGACTTTACCAATCTCTTTTAAATACATTCTAACTGGGTCATCTATATTTATCCCTTCAGGTACCGTAAGATCTTCCGGGGCAGTATCTTCTTCTTGTGTTGTTTCTTCTTCAGGTTCTAGAGCTTCATCACTATCATTAATAATATCAATACCTGATTCCTCAAGGATTTCATATATCTTATCTATTTGATCTGCTTCTATCTCAATATCGTTTAAAGTTTCCATTATTTCTTTATATGTCAAAACGCCCCTCTTTTTTCCTTTGTCTACCAGCTCTTTTACGATTTTACCTATAATATTATTTGATTTTTCCAATTCTTTCGCCTCCTTGCTGGAGTCTTAACAGCCAAATTTCAAACTCTTTTTTCTCTCTAATATCTCTTGATATTTAACCAGCAACTTATTAAGTTCATGTTCATTAGATTTAGTAGATGCTTCTGTTTTTTTGATCAATTGCTGTATATTATCTAATTCTTGCTGTAATTTATACCCCTTTATTTTTGCTATACAATCTAATACAGTTTTCTCTGCATCTTCATAAATGACATCTCTTGCTACAATATGTGAAAATCTTTTTACATATTCTTCCCTTCCAAGCTTATCAACAATTTCCGCAGGAGATATTTCTGTTTGGCTGTTTTTTAAGCTGTAAATTATTTTGGCAATCTCCCTGTTTATATCATCAATAAAATCAGAAAGACTAAAATTATTTTTTATTAGTTCATAAACTTGATCCTCATTTATCAATAAATTAATTAAATCCCATTCAGCCTTGATGTGCGCAGGCATGATCTTAAATTTAGCATTATTTTTATTATTATGTGTTTTTAGAACTTTTTTATGTTCTATAGTATTGCCATATTGGTTTTTTTTAGAATATCTATTAATATCTATTCTTAAAGCTTCTTCTCTAATCCCTAGAGTTTCTGAAATTTTACGTATATAAGCATCCCTTTCTACAAAACTTTTTATTTTTAATAAATGTGGTGCTATTTTGGATATATATGCCCTTTTATCTAATGGAGAAGACATATCATAGCCTTCCTTTAACGTCATTAATTTATAATCCATTAATGGAAGTGCTTCATTTATTTTATTATGAAATTCTTCTCTCCCTTTTTGCCTTATATAATCATCCGGATCAAGCCCTTCCGGAAACATAATAACTTTTACTATTAGCCCAATATCATTTAATATGTCCATTCCTCTAATAGATGCTGCCTTTCCAGCTTCATCGGAATCGTATGCCAAATATACTTCGTCGGTATATCTTTTAATAAGTTTCGCCTGTTCAATTGTTAATGATGTTCCTAATGATGCAACTGTATTAGTAAAACCTGCTTGATGAAGTGCGATAACATCCATATATCCTTCTACTATAATTATTCCTTTTTTGCTGCTTTCCCTTTTAGCAATAGACAAACCATAAAGATTTTTCCTTTTGTTATATACTACTGTATCAGGTGTATTCAGATATTTAGGTTGAGAATCAGAATCCGCTATAGCTCTTCCTCCAAATCCTATTACCCTGCCCATAACATCTGTAATGGGAAACATTATCCTGCCCCGAAATCTATCATAATAATTATTATACTTACCTTTTATGATAATCCCTGCCGATTCAATTGATTTTTCGTCATATCCTTTTGATTCAAGAAATTTTTTAGTTGAATCCCATTCAGGGAGAGAGTATCCCAAACCGAATTTCCTGATTATCTCTTTGCTTAATCCCCTTTTAATTAAATATTCAAAGGCATGTCTGCCGGATTCTGTTTTTATTAAGTTATAATAGAAATAGTTAGCTGCATCTTTTAGAATCTCTAAAATAATATTCTTTATTCTGCCTTTTTGTGAAATTGCAGCCGAATCATCTGGTTGAGGAAGTACAATTCCAGCTTTATTTGCAAGAAATTCAATCGCCTCCGGAAACGACAGGTTTTCTTTTTTCATAATAAATGTATAAACATTGCCACCTGTTTTGCATCCAAAACAGTAAAACATTTGTTTTTCAGGAGCAACTGTAAAAGAAGGGGTTTTTTCGTTATGAAAAGGGCATTTTCCTACAAAATTTTTGCCCGTCTTTTTTAAATCTACATACTCTGATATAATTTCTACAATATCACAACTGTTCCTCACTTCTTCAACAAACTCTTCCTGAAAAGTCACATTTATCACCCACAAAAATTTATCCTATTTAAATGTATTATTCTTGATTATTGCCTATTTTCCTTTTTAGGAACATAAAAAGGAATATGAATAAAATGGCCTCATCTCTTTTATAAGATCGTGGGACGAGATGAGGACGATTCTCACAAATAGAAAATCTTTAAAAAATGGTATTCCTCCAAAACCTCCCTTTATTACTATTACTTAAATTGATTTTATTCGATTTATTCTACATTTTAAATCGTTTTCCTTCTAAATATATAATTTCTAAAATGATTATTTTAATTATCTCTATTATGCTTATTTTTGTTACATTTAATACTATTATAGGAATATTTTACTCATACCACGGTTTTGGAATAAACAAATCAGTATATACATTGATAGCGTATCTGTCAGTCATACCTGCTATATAATCACAAACCCTTCTTTCTAAAGTATCTTCACTAGAACTATAAAGAAAATCTTTAGGAAGTTTATCCGGATTTGAACAAAAATAAAAATACAATTTTTCTAAAATATGTTGGGCTTTCTCGCTTTGTGCCTTAGCAACAGATCCAATATACACATTGTTAAACATAAAATGTAATAAATCCTCCATTGATTGTATAACTTCTTTACTCATAGAAATTGTTTTTTTATTATAGCTATTTTGAATTAGATCTTTTACCATAGAATCTATTCTTTCTGAATGAGAATTCCCCAAAATTTCTATTGCATTTTTAGGCAGGTCTTGTTGTGTTATTATTTCTGCCCTTATAGCGTCATCTATATCGTGATTAATATATGCTATTCGGTCCGCTATTTTTACTACTTGCCCTTCAAGTGTCCCCGGTTCTTCAATGCCTGTATGGTGCAAAATGCCATCTCTAACTTCCCAAGTAAGGTTTAAACCCTGCCCTTGTTCCAGTTTATTTACTACACGTAAGCTTTGCTCATTATGCTTGAAACCTCCGGGATGAATCTTATTTAATATTTCTTCTCCTGTATGGCCAAAAGGGGTATGCCCTAAGTCATGCCCAAGAGCTATAGCTTCTACAAGATCTTCATTTAATCTTAGTGCTCTTGCAACCGTCCTGGCTATCTGAGAAACCTCTAAAGTATGAGTCAATCTAGTCCTATAATGATCCTTCCCCGGAAATATAAAAACTTGTGTTTTGTGTTTAAGCCTCCTAAAGGCTTTAGCATGAATAATCCTATCTCTGTCTCTCTGAAAATCAGTTCTTACATGACATTTTTCCTCGTAATCTAATCTGCCTTTTGAGTAAATACTTTTCACCGCATAGTCTGACAAATAATCTAATTCAAATTGTTCCGTTCTTTCTCTAAAATTCATTATCTTGCTCCCCCCCCTACATGGACGAGGTTATTTACACCATATTCGACAAAATAATTAAATTTCCTGCAAAATTATAGGATAACTCTTATTATATTTTTAA
>DUOC01000125.1 GCA_012839065.1 Thermoanaerobacterales bacterium
AGATGACGGTAAGCGATATCCTTAAGCAAGACTAGCAGCGTCAAAAACCATCATAAAAACAGACTGGCAACAGCACATAGTTTTGACAGAGGCAGCCTGCCAAAATCAATCTTCAATTATCTTCGGTACCCTAAAAAACCCTTCTTCACCATTTTCTGTATTCATAAATACTTGTTCTGAATCTAAAGAAGGTTCTATCTTATCTTCCCTCCAAACATTCTTAAGAGGAAGAATATGAACCGTCGGTTCCACATCTTTTGTATCTAGTTCTCCAAGTTTTGCTATTTGATTTAACACTACATTTAATTCTTCAGTATAATGTTCCTTTTTTTCTTCATTTAAATATAGCATAGCAACATCAGCTATATACTCGATATCGTCTTTAGTTATTTTCATGCTTCCCTTCGCCTCCTTATTCAGTTATTCGAGCATGCTCTCAAACTGCTCTTCATTTATTATCTTTATACCTAACTTATCAGCCTTTTCCAGCTTCGTACCCGGGTCTGAACCTACAAGTACAAAATCTGTTTTACTGCTTACAGCTGAAGAAACTCGCCCCCCAAGGCTTTCAATGATTTCTTGGGCTTGTTTGCGTGTATATTTTTCTAATGTGCCTGTTAAAACAAAAGTCAATCCATAAAACAACTTATCTTCTTTGCGCTGTTCTGTTTTTAGCGATTGGGTATTAACCCCTGCCCTTTTCAATTTTTCTAGCAGCACTTTTGTCTGATCCTGCTTAAAAAATGTTATAATTGATTGAGCAATTTTAGAACCTATCTCCGGTATTGCAATAAGCTCTTCGTAGGATGCTTTTGTCAGTTTGTCGAGATCTTGAAAATGTTCAGCCAAAATCTTGGCTGTTCTGGAGCCTACAAAAGGTATCCCTATAGCAAAAATCAACTTTGCAAGAGGGTTTTTCTTGCTGCGTTCTATAAACCCAACCAAATTCCGGGCAGATTTTTCCCCCAACCTTTCAAGGGAAACCAAATCATCAGTTTTCAAAAAATACAAATCTGCAGCATCTTTTACCAGCCCTTTTTCAACAAGTTGATTTACTACGGCAGGTCCCAACCCTTCTATGTCCATAGCATCACGGGAGGCAAAATGTATTATTCCTCTTTTTAGCTGGGCAGGACAAGCCACACCCGTACATTTTGATGCAGCTTCTCCCTCGAACCTGACCACATCACTGCCGCATTCCGGACACTTATCAGGCATTATAAAATCTTTTTCAGTGCCTTTTCTCTTATCTAAAACTACTTCAACAACTTCTGGTATAATGTCACCGGCTTTTTTTACTATTACTGTATCCCCTATTTTTATGTTCTTTTCTCTTATATAGTCTTCGTTGTGAAGTGTCGCCTTAGAAACTGTAGATCCGCTAAGCCTTACCGGTTCTAATACAGCTGTAGGCGTAAGAACGCCAGTTCTTCCTACTCTTACGATAATATCTTTTATGATGGTAGTCTTCTGCTCTGCAGGAAACTTATAAGCAACAGCCCACCTTGGACTTTTGCTTGTATTCCCCAGCTTTATTTGATCCCTCAAAGAATTTACCTTTATTACAATTCCATCAATTTCATAGGGAAGCTCATCTCTTTTTTCCGTCCATTCATTACAAAAACCGATAACATCATCTATATTATCAAATACCGAGATGTTAGGATTTACTCTAAACCCCAATTCCCGCAGAAATTCTAACATTTGCAGATGAGTATTAATTTGGATGCCTTCAATATACCCTATACCATAAACAAAAATGTCTAATGGTCTTGAGGCAGTTACCTTAGGATCAAGCTGTCTTAAAGAACCGGCAGCAGCATTCCTGGGATTTGCAAAAAGAGGCATCCCCATTTTTTCCCTTTCGGAATTCAGTTTTTCAAATGCTTTTTTTGGTATATAGACCTCACCTCTTACGTCAAGTAATGGAACATTCTCTAAATCTATTTTCAAGGGTATGGTTCTAACAGTTTTCAAATTTTGGGTTATATCTTCCCCTACTACGCCATCTCCACGCGTCGCCCCTCTAACAAATTTGCCATGTTCATATGTAAGTGCTACAGCCAGCCCGTCAATTTTCAGCTCAACAACATAATCAACACTGTTCCCTACAGCAGATGTTACTCGGCGGTGAAATTCTCTTATTTCACCTTCATTAAAAGCATTTGCAAGGCTAAGCATGGGTGAAGAATGGACAATAGTTTTAAATTTGTCCAGGGGCTTCCCCCCAACTCTTTGAGTTGGAGAATCGGAAGTAATAAATTCGGGATATTCACTTTCAAGCCTTTCGAGTTCTATCATAAGTGCATCATATTCTGCATCTGATATTTCTGGGCTGTCTTGCTCATAATACAGTTCGTTATGGTAATTTATCTGTTTTCTTAATTCCTCTATCCTTTTTTCGACTTTATTGTTCATCTTAAATTTACTCACCCTTTTTACCTTCTTATTATAGGAGCATACCTTAAAATCAGCTGTTTTATACCGATGTTTTCTCCGAAATCAACAAATAACTCCTGATCAAAGCCTGTACCTTTTACATCGATAATCATACCTGAACCCCATTTTTCGTGGAACACCCTTTCACCAGAAACAAAATCCAACCCTGATAAATCATTATTTGAGTCGTTCAAATCAATATAATCGACAAGAGATTGGGGTATTTCTTCTAAAAATCTCGATCCTGAATTGTATATAGTATTTCCATATAGACTCCTTTGCTGTGCATATGTCAGATACAGTTTCTTCTCGGCTCGGGTCATCCCCACATAACAAAGCCGCCTTTCTTCATCCAGTTCGTCTTCGTCAAGTAAGGAACGAGCGTGAGGGAATAGCCCCTCTTCCATGCCACATATAAAAACATTTGGGAATTCAAGCCCTTTTGCTCCGTGAAGGGTCATCAATAAAACGGCATTTTCATTATTTTTAACATTATCTATATCAGTTATTAGAGAAATATGAATAAGAAATTCTTCAAGCCCTTGATCCGGATTCATTATCTGAAACTCATCTGCAGCATAGATGAACTCCTTCAGGTTTTCTATTCTGCTTCTGGAAACTGCCGTATCTTCAAGTTCTAACTCCTTTAAATATCCGGTAGTATTCAAAATCTCGTGGATTAGCCCTGAAATAGTCATATCATCTTTTATTTGAATAAAATAATCGAGAAGACTCCTAAATTCATTGAGCCTTTTAATTGCTGCAGTAGTGAAAATAGATATTTTCTCAGGTTTGCCAATAATTTCAAAAAGGCTCTCTCCCGTTTCTTCGGCAAACTGCACTAGTCTGCCCCTGCTTACATTACCAATACCCCTCCTTGGAACATTTAATATCCTTAAAAGACTGATATTATCAGAAGGATTTGAGATAACTCGTAGGTAGGCAATTATATCTTTTATCTCTTTCCTCTCATAGAAACGAAGACCTCCTACTATCATATATGGAATCCCTATCTTCATAAAAACATCTTCAATTACCCTGGATTGCGCATGAACTCGATATAATACAGCACAATCACTAAACTTATAGTTTTCCTTTGTAAGCTTCACTATTTCCCCGGCAATAAACTGGGCTTCATAATGCTCATCAGGGGCACATACCACTTTTATTTTTTCACCTCTGCCCTTCCTAGACCAAAGTGTTTTGTCCTTTCTTCTAAAGTTATTAGCTATTACTTCATTTGCAGCATTTAATATGTTTTGGGTCGAGCGATAATTTTCTTCGAGTTTAATAACCTTAGCATCCGGGAAATCTTTTTCAAACTCTAATATGTTTCTAATATTTGCCCCTCTCCATTGATAAATGCTCTGATCATCATCACCTACTACACACAGATTTCTGTGTTTTCCCGATAACAGTCTTACAAGTTTATACTGTGAATAATTTGTATCCTGGTACTCATCTACCATTATATAAAGAAACCTGTCTTGGTAATGTTTCAAAACATCAGGGAAATACGTAAATAATTCTATGGTTTTCATAATCAGATCGTCAAAATCAAGTGCGTTGTTTTCTTTTAGTTTTCTTTGATACAAATTATACACTCCGGCTATTATCGATAATCTGAAATCACCTTCCACCTGTTTCTCAAAATCAGCAGGTGTTAGAAGATTGTCTTTTGCGTCTCCTATAACAGAACTTATATTCCTTTCCGGGAATTGTTTTTCATTTATATTAAGTTCTCTTAAGCATTCCCTTATTAATGAAAGCTGGTCAGAAACATCAAATATAACAAAATTTTTATTAAAGCCTAATTTATCAATTTCCATCCTCAGAATCCTTGCACATGCAGAATGAAAAGTGCTAACCCATATATCACTGCCCCTGTTTCCAAAAATAAGCTGTTGAACCCTATCCTTCATTTCACCGGCAGCTTTATTAGTAAAAGTTATAGACAAGATATTATGCGGCGAGATCCCTACCTCTTCAATAAGATAAGCAATCCTATATGTTATAACCCTTGTCTTCCCGCTGCCTGCTCCTGCAAGGACTAATACTGGTCCATTTATATGTTCAACTGCTTCCCTCTGAGAAGCATTTAATTCAGCCGTAAAATCCATGTAAATTCTCCTCCAGATAGTGTAAAAAGTTTTAATACATAAATTATAGCACAAAATCGTTATATGTATTTTTATTTTTGAAGTTCTTTTCTCATAAATGCCCCGGGAAGCAGTTCGATTAAACGCTTTGTTTTATATGAACCATCTCTACAGCCGCATATTATAATCATCCCGGGGTTAAACTCCATCAATACTTGACGGCATGCTCCACATGGAGAGATGTATTCTTCTATGTCTGCATATATAGCAATTGCCTCAAATTCCCTTACCCCTTCAGATATTGCTTTAAATACAGCAGTTCTCTCCGCACAGTTTGACAGCCCAAATGAAACATTTTCCACATTACAGCCTGTAAAAACCTTTCCGTTTTTTGATAGAAGTGCAGCTCCAACCTTAAAATCTGAGTAAGGAGCATATGCATTTTTAGATGCTTTTACTGCTTCTTTAAGGAGCCCTTCATATTTTTCTTTTGATTCTCTGTTAACAGTCATATATGATTTGATCTCCTTTCAAGCGATTATTTTATATATCAAAGGTGGGATTACCTTCGGACATGTTTCATCTATTACTATAGCAGTATTTAAAAGCTCAACCGCTTCTTTTAAGCCTCTACCGTTATTGACATAAATATATGCTATAGTCTCCCCCTGAATGACTCTGTCATTAAGACGTTTGTTAAGCACAATCCCAACTGTAGGATCGATCTTATCTTCTTTCTTTTCCCTACCTGCGCCCAAGTAAAGTGCCGCCTTCCCGATATCTTCAGCATTTATGTCGTTTATATATCCTGTTCTGTCTGACTTGTATTCAACTATTTGGCGGCTTATAGGAAGGAGATCAGGGTTTTCGACTACTTCGGGATTACCTTTTTGAGCCATTATTATTTCTTTTAATTTATTTAGACCTTTTTTGTTCCTCAAATTATTTTCTATTATAGCCCTTGCTTCTGCTTCATTTGAAACAATTTCGGCCATCATAAGCATACATGAACCAAAAGCAATACAAGCTTCTTTCAGTCTTGAAGAACCTTCTCCTTTCAAAGTCATTATTGCTTCCCTTACCTCCAGTGAATTACCTATAGATAGACCTAAAGGTTGATTCATATCTGTTATAAATGCAACAGTCTTTCTGCCCAGATTATTTCCTATTTTTACCATACAGTTTGCCAGCTTCTCTGCTTCCTTTAAATCTTTCATAAAGGCCCCACTGCCCACTTTAACATCTAAAAGTATTGAGTCGGCACCTGATGCAATTTTTTTACTCATTATACTGCTTGCAATAAGAGGAATACTTTCAACAGTAGCAGTAACATCCCTTAATGCATAAAGCTTACCATCAGCGGGAGCTATATCCGGAGACTGTGCCATAATACACGCATTTATTTTATTCACATTCTTGATAAATCCATCAGTTGTAAAATTTGTTTTAAATCCGGGGATAGATTCCAGTTTGTCGATAGTTCCCCCAGTATACCCAAGCCCTCTTCCCGACATTTTAACTACAGGAACACCTGCAGAAGCAACAAGTGGTATCAATACTAAAGTAGTGGTGTCGCCAACACCACCTGTGCTATGTTTGTCGACTGTTTTGCCTTTTATTTTACCTGTATCTACCCTTTTGCCTGAATCAGCCATTGCTATTGTTAAATCAGCGGTTTCTCGTTCATTCATACCCCTTAAATATACAGCCATTAAAAGAGCCGATGCTTGATAATCAGGAATCATGCCTTTTGTATAACCTTCAATAAAATACTTTATTTCTTCAGTAGAAAGCTCACATCCGTCCCTTTTCCGAGCAATAATATCATACATTCTCATACCCCATACCCCCTCCTGGAACTGCTTAACCATATTGTAGCAAATCTTTATCCTTACTTCAATTTAGAGTCGGGTCCTAAATGCAACCTAGCAGGAAGCGAAACCTAGTAACATCGGAAGAGTAAATCCGGCAAAACAGGGATACTCCACAGGGAACCGACAAACCATGAATATTTTGTAACCGTCCACAAATTACTCAAATTACTACATAAAAAAAGGCGGCAGAATATCCGCCCCCGCTGCATCAAAAACTTTAACTATGATTTATGTGCTCCAATCCTTGTCGGAACAACTGCACAATATGATCATCGTCTAATGAATAGAAAACCGATTTGCCTTCTTTCCTGTATTTAACCAATCTGGTATTCCTCAAAACCCTTAAATGATGGGAAATAGCCGAAGATGTCATACCTAAAAGCTCGGCTAAATCACATACGCATAATTCACAGTGTGACAATGCATCAATAATCCTCATTCTTGTCGGTTCCCCTAACACCTTAAATATTTCTGATAAACGTACAATAGTATCAAAGGGCAGAAGAACAGACATTACATCTTTTAGCTTATCTTCATGAATTTCGGTCTCACTACACATATCATCATAATCATTCTTTAACATCTTGTACCTCCCAAACAAAAAAAGATTACTTGGATTGTTTTTCTTCTTTCTCCAGCCTATCTAATATAATATTATAACCATCAGCACCATAATGTAAAAATCTCTTAACTCTACTGATTGTGGCAGTACTAGCACCTGTTTTCTCTACAATATCATTATAGGTGTTTCCGCTTTTTAGCATCTTCGCAACTTGGAACCTCTGAGCCAAGGCTTTCAGTTCGCTTACAGTACATAAATCATCAAAGAAACGGTAGCATTCCTCGACATTTTCTAAAAGCAGTATCCCTTTAAACAGGTCATCTATAGCATCATCCCTTATTCTGCTGTCATAACGCATTAGATCACCCCAATATCTATTTAGTATATTAAAACACTGAAGACTATTTCTATACTGGCATGAAAACTCCTTCTTAAAGTTCTTATTCAAAAATGAAAACAGAGTAAATTTTATTTCCGATTAGACCCCAAATCCTTAATAGATACATCACCACTTATAACCCTAATTATTGTACCGTCCTTTTTTTCTATTAAAAGTGCTCCATCATTATCAATATCTACAGCTTTCCCTTCAATATGAGAATTATTGATACCTACAACTTGAACTATACTTCCTAAAGTATCAGAATATCCTCTCCATTCATTCAACAGATCTTCCAGGTGCCCTGAAACAAAAGCCTTATAGTCGCACTCAAATTCATTAAGGATAGAACATAGAATAAGGGCTCTGTTGAACTCTGTTTTATTGCCAGATTCTATAACTAAAGAAGTTGCAATTTGTTTTAATTCGTCCGGGAAAATTTTATTATTAACGTTTATTCCTATACCTACAACAGCATGATTAACACTTCCGGTCTCGACGTTCAGTTCAGTTAGTATCCCACCAATTTTTTTATGATTGATTCTTAGATCATTAGGCCATTTTATTTTTACAGGCAACCCTGTAAATAACTTTAAAGCTCTACATGTCGATACAGCAGTTACAAGAGTAAGCACTGCAGCCTTTAAAGGGGAAATTTGGGGTCTTAAAACTATAGATGCACAAATACCCATACCAAAAGGAGAATCCCAGGTCCTTCCCTTCCTTCCCCTACCCCCTGTTTGATGTTCCGCTATTACAAGTGTTCCCTCCTGGCAGCCTTCATTAGCCATTTTCTTTGCTTCATCATTTGTAGAGCCTATACTCGGATAGTATACAATTTCAGAACCTATTATATTTGTCTTAAGATTTACTCTTATTTCTTCCGGACAAAGAGTATCTGATAGCACTGATTCATTTATATATTCCATATATATTACCCCTTCTTTCAAGAAAACCGGGCAGGATTAAAATATAGACCACTCTATATTTCTACGCTCTCCCCAGGTTGAAGGATTTTAACTTCTGCCAGTTTCTTGCTTTCTACTTTGATTTTGAAGTCGTTGGGATCTTGTTTTATCACTTCAAATGTATTATAATGCATAGGCACAGCAATTTTAGGTTTTAAAAAATCTACAGCTGTTACTGCATCATCTATACCCATTACGAAATTATCTCCTATAGGAAGGAGAGCTGCATCTATGTTGTATTTATCTCCTATTAGTTTCATATCACCGAAAAGCCCTGTATCACCTGCATGGTATATAGTTTTACCATCAATTTGAATTAAGAAGCCACATGGATTCCCTGTATAAATAATATTTTCGCCGTCAATAAGTCCCGAACCATGTAAAGCAAGGGTGAGTTTTAAATGCCCAAAATCAAAAGAATATCCACCACCAATTTGCATGGGATGAGCTGCTGCTCCTCTTTGTTCACAGAAAGTTGCAAGCTCAAAAGGAGCAATTATAGTGCCGTCGTTTTGCTTGGCTATCTCTAAAGCATCCCCAAAATGGTCACTATGTCCGTGTGAAACAAGTATATATTTTGCCTTGACATCATCAGGTTTAATATCAGCCAGCGGATTATCGCTTAGCCAGGGATCAATTATCAAATTGCTGTCCCCGCTGAATATTTCAAAACATGAATGACCATGAAACTTTATTTTTATCATTATATCTCCTCCTTAATAATTATAGGTTATTATAATCCGCCCGGTTATGACACATCGTTCATATTATTTGCAACCTGACGGTTTTGTGAGGAATGGTGCCCTCATTTTCCCGTTTGGTTGCGATTGAGTGCGCAGGTTGGGGACGGTGCTAAATTATTCATAGTTTGACTTCAATGCCCATTTTGTTGTTGGTGCTGTCTATGAATTATGCGACACAATGATTTGTGGGGAATGATGCCCCCATCGTTCTGCATACGGGTTGGCGGCAGCCATATGTGTATCACTTTTTGCCGGCTTACTCTTATGATGTTACTAGGTTTCGCTTACTGCGCTAATCTAAATCTTCCTAAGGGGAGATTCTATTGGTCGGATTCTAGGG
>DUOC01000126.1 GCA_012839065.1 Thermoanaerobacterales bacterium
AACTTTAATGTTTTGTTAAAGGTCTCGCCCTTAAGCAAAGGATGAAACCAGGTTTAATAAACCGTGATGTTGATTTCATCTATTGGCTACTCCCCTTTTATTGTACATTTTAACTTAAATAAACAATTTTGTAAAGGATTAATTGACAAAAATAAGAACAGTGATAGACTATAAAAAGAAGATCCATAGGGGGATTTTTATGACCAATACTATTTATTTAGTTAGACATGGAGAATCGCAAGGTAATTATAAAGGTTTTTTCCAGGGATGGCTAGATTGCAGATTAACCGATGAGGGAATAAAACAAGCTGAATTATTGGCATCATTTTTAAAAGATAAGAGAATCAAATGTATCTTTTCAAGTCCATTAATAAGAGCATATGAGACAGCTTCAATAATAGCTAAGAAATGCAAAATAGAAGAAATTATAAAACTTGAAGAGTTTAAAGAATTAAATTGTGGAAGATGGCAGGGTTTAACTAAAGATCAGGTTAAAAGGATCGACCCAAAGCAGATATATAATTTTTTGCATAAACCAGACGAACTTCAGATTCCCGGAGGGGAGTCACTATTGGAACTACAAAAAAGAGCAATGCGAGGATTCAATAAAGCATTATTTTTTTCTAAAGAAAAGGATAACATTTGTATTGTAGCACATGGTTTTTTAAATAAAGTAATCCTATGCACTTTATTAGAACAGCCTTTAAGTAATGTAAGAGATTATCCTCAAGGGAATACTGCAGTTAATACACTGCTTAAATACGATGACAAATATGAAGTTATTAATATAAATAGTTTAGAACACTTACAAAAACAAAAAAAGTAGCAATTATATATATGATATAAAGGAGAACTGCACAAGATAGAAGAATATAATAAAATATTACAAAATAAGAACCATTTACATTTTAAATGTTAGTTTTTAAAAGGGGTTGTTATAATGCATCCAAAAACTCACAATAAAACTATAATCATACATAAAAATAAAATCCAAATCCCCTCAAAATACAAATTACCGATTTGTATTCTTATTATAGGTTCTGTGTTTTTTTGTATAATGCTTTATAGCATATTTTTCGACCTTATACAGCCTCAAGGATATAACAACAGATCAGAAAAGATAATAGAGGTTTGTCAAGGATATAGTGCAAATCAAATAGCTGATATATTATATAATGCCGAGCTTATAAAGAACAAAAAAGTTTTTGTCTTTTATACAAAAATAAAAGGTTTAGACTCAAAACTTAAGGCAGGTAAATATGTATTTAGCTCTAATATGTCATTACCGGAAATTGTGGAATCTATTGCAGAAGGAAATACTATTAGCGAAACTATAAGAATAACCATACCTGAGGGACTTGAGATAAGAGAAATAGGGTTTCTTTTGGAAGAAAAAGGGCTTGGGCGCAAGGAAAAATATATAGAGGCTGCTTATGCAAAAAATTTCACTTTTAAGTTTTCAAAATATATTCCTGACAATCTTTCATTAGAAGGATATCTATTCCCTGATACCTACCAAGTACATAAAGATATCGATGAAATAGGAATAATAAAAATCATGTTAAATAGATTTGAAGAAGTTTTTACCGATGATCTGATCTCAAGATCAGAAGAGCTTGGACTAACAGTCCATGAAATAATTACAATTGCATCAATTATTGAGAGAGAAGCCAAGCTTGACAGTGAGAGGGCTATAATCTCATCAGTATTTTATAACAGATTAAAAAATAATATGCTATTAGGTTCTTGTGTTACAGTTCAGTATGCCCTTGGCGAGCGAAAGCCGAATCTAACTTATAAAGATCTGGAAATTGATTCTCCTTATAATACATATAAAGTACAAGGTTTGCCACCCGGACCAATTTCAAATCCAGGCGAGGCTTCAATAAGAGCAGCATTATACCCGGCTGAAACAGACTATTATTATTTTTCTGCAAATTTTGATGGCACTCATACTTTTAGTCGAACTTTCAGTGAACATAAAAATGCAATTAACAATGTTAAGAAAAAATAATAGAAAAATTGCGTAATTTCCATCCAGTTGAAAGTATACGTATACGAGGAGTGATACGGATGAAAAAGCCTGAATTATTGGCTCCAGCGGGTAATCTGGAAAAATTGAAGACAGCAGTATTGTATGGAGCTGATGCTGTGTATTTAAGCGGATTGAACTATGGATTAAGGGCTTTTGCTGATAATTTTACTTATGAAGAATTGGAAGAAGCCATAAAATTTGCACATGCATATAATGTTAAAGTATACATTACTGTTAATATTTTCTTTCATAATGACGATCTTCAAGGGTTAATTACATATCTCAAAGACTTAAATGAAATGGGGGCTGATGGGATAATAGTATCAGACCCGGGTGTTGTGATGCTGGCTAGAAGTGAAGTACCAGCTCTTGAAGTCCATCTCAGTACTCAGGCAAATACAACTAACTGGGCAAGTGCTGTTTATTGGTATAATCAAGATGTAAAAAGAATTATCCTTGCAAGAGAACTGTCACTAAATGAAATTAAAGAAATACGAACAAAAACTCCAGACGAACTCAAGCTAGAAGTATTTGTACATGGGGCTATGTGTATTTCTTATTCAGGAAGATGCTTGCTTAGCAATTATATGTCATTCAGAGATTCCAACAGGGGAGAATGCACTCACCCATGTAGATGGAAATATTATTTAATGGAAGAAAAAAGGGCAGGAGAATATTTGCCTGTTTTTGAAGATGAAAGAGGAACCTATATTTTTAATTCAAAAGATCTTTGTATGATACATAAAATTCCCGAATTAATTAGAACAGGAGTAAACAGTTTCAAAATTGAAGGCAGAATGAAAAGTATACATTATATTGCTTGTGTGGTTAGTGCCTATAGGAAAGCGATTGATGAATATTTTAAAGATCCGGCCAGTTATCAATTTGATCCAAGTCTCCTTGAAAATATCAAAAAAGCAAGCCACAGAGAATTTACTACTGGGTTTTATTTTGGTAAACCTAGTGAAACAGAACAGACATATGAAAGCAGTAATTATATCAGAGAATATGATTTTGTTGGGCTAGTTAAAGAATATAATAAAGAAAAACATTTTGCAGTTGTTGAGCAGAGAAACCTGTTTGAAGTAGGGGACAGGGTAGAATTTTTTGGTCCTAAAGGCGAATGTTTTACTCAACTAATTGAAAAAATTTGGGATGAATCAGGGTGTGAAATTAGTCAGGCTCCCCACCCACAGCAAACAGTATTAATAAAAACCAAACAACCTGTTAATCCATTTTGTATTATGAGGCGTAAAAAGGAATAATAATTTTTTAACTATACATGCACTTTTACCTCCACCAATTCATATAATCTAAGGTAACTGGTTGGAGGTGAAACCATATGAGCCTGGCCTTTATCTTTACATTGGCCGGAACAATAAAGGAATTTCTCATCTTTGTGTCATATATTACAAATACTACTACTTTTCCTGAGCCTCTTTCACCTGAAGAAGAAGATAAATATCTAAAATTATATAAAAGTGGGAATGAAGATGCAAGAAATATTTTAATTGAAAGAAACCTCCGATTAGTAGCGCATATAGTTAAAAAATTTAGCAATACAGGTGAAGAAATTGATGATCTTATATCAATTGGAACAATTGGTTTAATAAAAGCGATTACTACTTTTGATCCAAATAAAGGAACACGTCTTGCTACTTATGCCGCAAGATGTATCGAAAATGAGATCTTAATGAACCTCCGATCTAACAAAAAAACAAAAATAGAGGTTTCTCTTCATAATCCCATAGGTATAGATAAAGAAGGAAATGAAATATCATTAATGGATATTTTAGGAACCGATTCTGATGCAATTACTGATGAGATTGCCTTAAAGTTTCAAAAAAAACGACTTTATGATAAAATAAGTACTACTTTAAAAGGGAGAGAAAGAAAGGTAATTGAGCTGAGATATGGTTTATTAAATGGTTCAGGAAAGACTCAAAGAGAGATAGCAAATTTACTGGGAATTTCAAGATCGTATGTATCCAGAATAGAAAAAAGGGCAATTAGAAAGTTATGTAAAGAATTAGATCCTGAAAGCTGCTATTATTGATTATAGCAGCTTTTTGTTTTATTATAGATATAATAAAAAGAATTAACGAGGTGGTAAGATGCTTAAACTTTTTTGCCCTAATATGTATGTTTCTTCAATATATTCAATCCATCCTGAGGACTTAGTTAATAAAAATATAAAAGGAATAATTATTGATTTGGACAACACATTAGTTCCTTGGGATGAGAAAGAGCCTAATGAAAATTTAATGGATTGGTTTGAAAGTATTTTTGATAAAGGAATTAAATTCTGTATGGTATCAAATAATAAAGAACATCGTGTAAAACTATTTGCAGACAGTTTAAGCATCCCTTATATATTTGATGCGGTAAAACCAAGGAAGAAGGCATTCCTAAGAGGCATAAAAATATTGGGAACTAATCCTTCTAATACTGCTGTTATAGGTGATCAAATTTTAACTGATATATTAGGCGGTAACAGGATGGGCGCATTTACAATTTTGGTTAAACCGATGAGTAGTCAAGAATTCTGGTGGACGAGATTAATGAGAAAAATAGAAAAGAATATTATTTCTATTTTAATTAAGAAAGGTTTGTTAGAGAAACCGGAATAAAAACCTGGAGGAAGTTTTATGTATAATGTTTTAGGGACAACTAAATTGTTTGGTATTATTGGATGGCCGATTGAACAGAGCTTATCCCCTATTATTCATAATGGAGCCTTCAAATATTTAGATTTAGATTGCCTATATGTACCGTTTCCGGTTAAACCTGATCTATTAGATCAATCAATTTTAGGTTTAAAAGCACTGTCGATTAAAGGTGTTAATGTAACTATCCCACATAAGGAAAAAATTGTCGATAAATTAGATGAACTTTCTGCTGAAGCTGCTCATATAGGTGCAGTCAATACTATAAATAATGAGGAAGGGAAATTAAAAGGTTATAATACGGATGGGGAAGGTTTTTTGAGGGCTATTGAAAATGCAGGTGTAGATTTAGATAATAAAGTCATTATAATAGGTGCAGGTGGTGCTGCTAGAGCTATTGGCATACATCTTGTAACAAAAGGTGTAAAAGAGATTTTTATATGCAACAGAACACTTAACAATGCAGAAAAACTAAAAGATGATATAAATAAGATATGTCCTGCAACATGCAAGATAGTACCTTTTGAGACAAAATGTATTAGAGATATAATAGGGAAAAACGATTTGATAGTTAATACCACTTCTTTAGGAATGGCTCCAAATATTGAAGAATCTCCTATTATGACTGAAGATATTTTCAGAAATGATATACATGTTTGTGATATAGTATATAATCCGTTAGAGACATTATTTTTAAAGAATGCCAGAAAAAAAGGTTCAAATATTATCTATGGTTATGAAATGCTTTTATATCAAGGTGCTGCAGCATTTGAAATTTGGACAGGCAAGAAAGCACCAGTTGAAATTATGAGAAGGCTGTTAGAATCATACTTATTATAAAATAATGAGATTATATTTTATAAAATTCCTATTATTTTGTGATACAATATGCTATTATTAAGTTAATATTGCATATATAAGGCAAATAGATTTAGTTGCCTATAACATAAACTCAAGATAATTTGTTTAATAAACAGGAGGTAATAATATTGCAGCAAAGGCTTAACATTTTGAAAAGTAATATGCAAAATGATAAATATGATTCATTTTTGATAACTAATCCGAAAAATATATATTATATTAGTGGATTTACTGGAACGTCAGCTGTTTTATTTATAACTACGCAAGAAAATTTTCTAATTACAGATTTTCGTTATATACAGCAGGCAAATGAACAAGCCTCAAATTTTAATATCATTGAATGTAAAAACAATCTATGGGATTTAGTTATGGGAATA
>DUOC01000127.1 GCA_012839065.1 Thermoanaerobacterales bacterium
ATCCCCTCTCCTATGAGAACATATGTTTTGTATATATATTATCAGAACTTGTGTTCGATGTCAAGATGTATCGATCAAACATTAGTTTGCTTTTATTATGTCTCATGTTATAATTATATAAAAGATAGATAAATAGGGGTGATATTTATGTATGAAGATTTAACTGAAAGACAAAATGACATATTATGTTTTATTAAACACGAAGTTAAAACAAAAGGATATCCACCTTCAGTGAGAGAAATTTGTAAAGCCGTTGGTTTAAATTCCACTTCAACAGTGCATAGTCATCTTTCTACATTGGAAAAAAAAGGGTATATTAGGAGAGACCCTACTAAACCTAGAGCAATAGAATTATTAGATTCTGACTATAATTTAAAAGAGATGGTTGATGTACCTTTAATAGGAAATGTAACAGCAGGTGAACCAATTTTAGCGATAGAAAATATCGAGGATACAGTTACACTGCCTTTAGATTTTGTTAGATATGATAACGTGTTTATGTTATCAATTAAAGGCAATAGTATGATAAATGCGGGTATTTTAGATAATGATATGGTACTCGTCAAGAAACAAGATTATGCCAGTAATGGAGACATTGTTGTAGCTTTGTTAGGTGATGAAGCTACTGTTAAACGTTTTTTTAAAGAAAAAGATTATATTAGGCTTCAGCCTGAAAATCCATATTTAGATCCCATTATTGTTAACGATGTTAAAATTATTGGTAAAGTTATCGGTTTGCTGAGGAAAATCAGCTAGGTAAGTAGTCTATTTTGACTTTAATATTTCTGATAAAGCAATTAATGCACCGAGCCTTCCATGATCATAATTAAATCCGCCCTGCAAATAACCTATATATGGAGGACGTAACGGGGCATCTGCACTCAGCTCGATTGAAGAGCCCTGAATAAATGTTCCTCCCGCCATGATGATATTATCGTTATAGCCGGGCATTTTATAAGGTTCAGGCATAACATATGAATCCACAGGTGCAGCTTTTTGAATCCCTCTGCAAAAAGCAAGTAGTTTATGTACATCATTAAATTTAATTGCTTGGATTATATCTCCTCTCCTTTCTTTATGCCTGGGGGAAACCTCAAACCCATATAATTCGAAAAGTCTTGATGCAAATACTGCCGTTTTTAATGCTTCACCTACAATATGAGGACTATTAAACAGTCCCATATAAAGTAGGTGATTAACACCCAAGGAAGGACCGCACTCATCACCTAATCCCGGTGCAGTTAGCCTATTTGAAACCTGCTCTACTAAAGCTTGTCTGCCAACAATATAGCCACCTGTCGGTGCTAAACCCCCACCAGGATTTTTAATAAGTGAACCTGCGGCAATATCTGCACCAACCTCTATAGGTTCACATTCTTCAACAAATTCACCATAGCAATTATCAATAAATATTATAATATCTTTACTGATGCTCCTTATATTATCTATTAGTTTTTTTATTTCTTTTATTGTCAGCGAAGGTCTCCATGAATAGCCTTTTGAACGTTGTATCAGAACCATTCTAGTTCTATTACTTATAGACTCAATAATACTTTCTATATCAGGTGTTCCATCTGGAGACAAACCTACTTCTTTATAGCTGATACCCCAGTCTTTTAATGTGCCTTTTTCATTACTATTATCTATACCTATTACGGTTTTAAGTGTATCATATGGTTCTCCGGTAACAGATAAAAGTTCATCACCGGGTCTTAATATACCAAAAAGAACTAAAGATAGTGCATGGGTTCCTGATACTATCTGTGATCTTACAAGTGCTTTTTCTGCTTTAAATACCGACGCATATATTTTTTCTATCGTATCTCTTCCAATATCACCATACCCATAACCTGTAGATGAATTAAAATGAAAATCACTTACCCTTGATTCTTGCATTGCCTTTAATACTTTGTATTGATTAAATTCCCTAATCTCATCAATTACATTAAATGTTTCATTCAGTTCTTCATTAATATTTTTTGTTTCACTAATAAGAAACTCATCGATGCCATAATATGTTTTAAGTAAAGCCTCCGTCTCTTTGATCAAATCTTGTTCTCTCCTTTATATTTATCTTTAAATATTTTAACATGTCTTATATTACTTATCAATAAACCAAATATTTTCTTATACATTGTCATTTATATCATTGTCAATTTTAAAACAGCATACAGGGCATTCCCCATTTTCAAAATAACTTTGCTTCAATTGTATAGGCGCATATGCTGTACCTTCACTATAGCCTTCCTTTTTGCCGATACGCCTGCCTAACCCATATCCACATAAGAAAATAAAAAGGACACCAATTAAATACCATCCTATTCGCAATTTAATATTTCCCCCTTCAATTTATTAAACAAGATATTTATTATAGGTACAGCACATAATACTATTAAGCCTTTAATCGGGTCTAACATCAAAGATAGAATACAGAATATTAGTGACAAAATAAATATCTCTACCTTGCCGTATTTTATAGCAAGATTTTGGTGCCCCAACCTTTTATCTAGTTCTATATCAAACACATCATCTATTAATTGAACGGCAATTATTACTGTTAAACAGAAAATAAATGTTGCTCGGCCAAGAAATATTACACCTAAAATAGCTACAATAACAGCTTCCTGATATCCTTTTAAACCAGTTAGCAATGTATCATTTATATCGGAATACATTCCCACAATATAACTTGCCATAAATAAACCTGTAGTAGTTTTATATTCAATAATAGTTGAAATAATAAATATTAAAATAACATATGGTAAGGCTGCTTTATAAAGATGTTCAGGATGGTTCTCGTCAATTATATCATCCATTATTTTAATAATAAAGCCTACTAAAAAAATTGAAACTATATTCTTTAGTAAAGTAATATCAAATATTTCTAATAACAAAATCCTTCACCTCTTTAAAACCCCTTTTATATAACGCCGATATAGGTAAAATTAAATTTGCGGGGAACTCTTCCCTTAATTTATTTAAACCGGTCTCACTGCCCGGGATATCAATTTTATTTGCTAGCATGACATAACCTGTTCTCATCTGAGCAAAATTTGCTATTTGATAATCTACTTCTCCTAATGAATTAACAAGTCCCCTATTTATTACATTAGAGACATCAATCATATGTAATATTATTTTACATTCTCGTATTTTGGCTAAAGTTTGTGAGATTGCTTTTCTAACGTTACTTTCGGGATGAATACCGTCAATTATACCTGTTGAGTCAAGTATCATTACATGCTTTTTTTTCTTGCCTACAGGTATCGTTACAGCAATTTTATTTAAGCACCTCGTTTTATGGGGTTTTTCATTTGTTAACTGTAAAATTGCCTCTCTTATGGTAAAAGAATTCTCTATCTGTCTCCCGTCTGGGTAAATAGATGTAACTTTTATTACTTTACAACCTAAGTATTCAGCAAAATTTATTGCAAAGAGGGTTTTACCAACATTTGTTTTGCCAATAATTATACATTCTACATCTTTCATTCATCTTCTACCCCCTTTATATCATCTTCAGTTATAAGCATCAAATCTTCTCTTGTAACCTTTTTGAGCTTCACCAATCTAACTGCCTGCCTCCTAATAGCTTTTTCTATTAAATTCCTTACAAGACGTGCATTCCCTAATTTGTCTTGATTTTTGTAATTATTACCAATAAGTATTTTCCTTAGTTCCTCTTCTGCTTTATCTGATAAAGTATATTGCCTCTTGCATAGCATCAGTTTTGCTATTTCCATTAATTCATCAATTGTATAATCGGGGAAATCGATGTGTATTGGGAATCTAGACCGTAAACCCGGATTACTTCTTAAAAAGAATTCCATCTCTTTTTCATAACCGGCTAGTATTAATACAAAATCTTCTTTATGGTCTTCCATAGCTTTTACAAGTGTGTCAATAGCTTCTTTACCGAAATCCTTTTCTCCCCCTCTTGCTAATGAATATGCCTCGTCTATAAAAAGAATCCCACCTAGCGCTTTCCTAATTTGCTCTCTTGTTTTTTGTGCTGTATGCCCGATATATTCGCCCACAAGATCAGCTCTTTCTACTTCAACCAGATGCCCTTTTGGAAGAAGCTCCAGTTCTTTAAATATATTTCCTAATATTCTTGCAACAGTAGTTTTCCCTGTGCCGGGGTTTCCCTTAAATATCATATGCATTACTAATGGTTCATTATTTAATCCTTCCTGTTTCCTGCGTTTTTGTATTTCTATAAATGCTTGAATCTCTTTAACCAAGATTTTAACTTTTTTTAATCCTATTAGAGAATCAAGCTCTTCCATTATTTCTTCAATACCTTTAGATTGAGATTTCTCATAAGGGTGAACAGATATGCTGTTTTTTTTATTCTCAAATTGCATTAATAGGGTAATAGCTTCTGATGGTGTTATTTCACCTTCCTCAATTAGATTGTATATATCGTTCGGCTCATTAAAATTAATATTTATCCTCACCTATCTCCACCCCGTATTTTAAGTAAAACATATTATCATAATATTATATTCTACATACATTAGAAATGTTAAAAATACCAAATCCCAGAAGAAAAATTCCCCTGGGATTAACAGTATCCATAATTTATTTTAAATTTTAATTAATA
>DUOC01000128.1 GCA_012839065.1 Thermoanaerobacterales bacterium
AAACACACGGTATGACTAAGGCAGCCTATGTGTTTTCGCTTTTTGACATTGATTACTCTTATGTAAATGTTACTGGTTGAGCTTACAAGCTAATCGTTAAAAATCTTCCTCTTGTAATTATATATTCGAATCTGCACTGCAAAGCGGTGAGGGTACTATCCCCTAGAATCCGGCCAATAGAATCTCCCCTTAGGAAGATTTAGATTAGCGCAGTAAGTGAAACCTAGTAACATCATAAGAGTAAGCCGGCAAAAAGTGATACGCATACGGCTACCGCCAACCACCAGCTATATAAAAATCGATACGCATACGGTTGCCGCCAACCACCATCTATACAAAAAGTGATACACATACAGCTGCTGTCAAAATAGGCACCACTTTACCAACAGGTGGCTAGAGGCTACCTTTACTTTTGACGGTGAAAATTGCTGCACATAATTCATATTAAGTTCAATAATATTTTTGTCATTCTTAGCAAATTAAGGATATAATTTATTTAATAATAGGAAGTGGAACACGGTTATGAAATATAAGAAAAAGCGAATGATCCATATTGTAGTTGTTATTATTGCAATCATATCAATATTTTGCCTGTGGCAGAATAATGCTATAACTACAACAGAAATCAATTATTGTAATAATAAGATACCGGATGGATTTAACGGATATAGGATTGTTCATATTTCTGATTTACATAATAAAAAATTTGGTAAGAATCAGGAGCGTTTATTAAGGGAAATTCGTGCAGTGTCTCCGGATATAATTGTTGTTACAGGAGACTTAATTGACAGAAGAAAATATGATCTTGATACTGCAATGGTATTTATAAATGGGGTAGTGAAAATCGCTCCGGTCTACTATGTTTCCGGAAATCACGAGGCATGGTCCGGTGATTATAAAAATATCAGTAATAATCTGTTAAGTTGTGGTGTACAAATACTAGATGATAATAAAGTTGAATTGATTAAAGGCGGAGGGAAGATAGAAATACTAGGCGTATCAGACCCGGATTTTTTGACATCTGATTATATGTATGGAACAAATTCATCTAAATTGAAAGAACATCTCAAACGCCTATCAGATGATTCTGTTTTTCAAATTTTGCTTTCACATAGGCCTGAACTTTTTGATCTATATGCAGATAAGAATATAGACCTCATTTTTTCTGGTCATGCCCATGGAGGGCAATTTAGGATACCTTGTGTTGGGGGATTAGTAGCACCGGACCAAGGTCTGTTTCCCGAATATACAAGCGGTGCCTACACACAAAATCAATCAACACTGATTGTCAGCAGAGGGCTTGGCAACAGCATAATACCTATTAGAATATTTAACAGGCCCGAAATTGTGTTAGTTATTTTACATAGTGAATAATTTGGACCAGTCCCTAATTATCAATAGGTCTTTCAATTAAAGACCTAAGGTTTTTTTCGAATTTCGTATCCTGTTTGACTTCTCTTTTTTTAAACTTTGTATATTTGTTGTGTTTTCTACGGATTTCCCGATTAATATGTCTACGGGTAAGCAGCTGCTCTATGTTTTTCGAAGAAATTATAAGACCGTTTTGATTGATACAAAGGGCTTCCTTGGCAAGTGCCATCGCTGCCAAACCATAGTCTTGGGTGATGACGATATCGCCTTTTGTGGTGTGATTCACTATATAGTAATCTGCACTGTCCGGTGATTGATCCACCGTTACAATAGTTGCATAATCATCCCACAGCTCATGGGAATAGTTTTTGACTATGAGTATTTCTAAATCATAGGATTTAGCTGCTTTTATGGCTATATCCACAACAGGACAGCCATCTGCATCTACAAGTATTTTCATAATATCACCGTCATCATTATATCATATTTATTTATTACAATATTGGGATGTGGATTGCCATTTTAGCTTTGTTTTTTGATATTATTTTATAGAGGAAGGGAGTTAAAACCAATGAAAAGAACCACGAAACTATATAATGTAATTTTTCCTATTTGGTTTTTATTATTTTTCCCACCGGTTATACTTATAACACTTGTTGGTAATTACATTATCGATTCGTTAGTAATAATAGCTTGCTTTTTTGTATATAAGTTAGCAGATTTAGAATTTGATTTAAAAACACTTTATAAGAAAAGCATATTAAAAGTTTGGCTATATGGGTTTTTAGCGGATATTATAGGTGGTGCAATATTATTTTTATTAGGAATATGTGGAGATAATTTTGGCTTATCTTACGAATTAACATCGGCAATATGTTATGACCCTTTTAGCCATCCATTAGCAGTCGCAATAATAATTGGTGCCATATTAGTATCAGCTGTATTTATATTTTTATTTAACTACAAATTTGTTTTTAAAAATCAGATTCAAGAAAAAATGTTAAGATATAAAATTGCACTTACTCTTGCTATTGTTACAGCACCTTGGACATTTTTATTACCTACTAAGTGGCTTTACTAAAGAGAATTTTTAAGTGACCTATGTTTTATATAATTATCTAAATGATAACGATATAATAAGTTTATACTAAATAGATGTAAATCCATGCTTTGAAAGGGGGATTCAGAATTAAGAATAGAAAAGGCACTGTTAAATTCATATGGATACCTAGATTAATTGCTATAGTTTTTATACTATTTTTGATGATGTTTTCTTTCGATGTTTTTGCTATGGAGGACACTATTTTAGAAAAAGTTGTAGGATTTATAATACACTCACTGCCATCTTTATTGATAATAGTAATATTGGTATTAAATTGGAACAATCCATTTAGAAGTAGTTTGATTTTTCTTATTCTTGCAGTATTATTTACTTTAATGTTCAAAACATTCCGGAGGATTGATACCTTTATTTTCATATCAGTTCCGCCTTTATTAGTAGGATTACTATTCCTTTTAACTAATAAACTGCAGAAGAAAGGTTAGAATTATGAATATTTAAAAATATTGGGATATATTTCTTTGAAGAAACCGTGGTCTCATTCACAAAGCATAAGGATTAGCGAATTCATGAGTTTTTATGATAAATTAGACAGAGACGACATCATCGATATTATGCTTGAAGTGGAGGACAAAAATCTTTCTGCTGTTAAATGTATAAAAGAATAGCTTTCTAGGCAGTATTAAAAATATAAAAAACGGCAAATATCCCTTAAGGTAGTGTATGGGAGACTTATATTATAGTCTCCCATTAGTCTTAGTTTATTGTAGTATAGAAAGTATAAAATCCTTATAGGAACTTATCAATATTATAAATACACCTATCGGAACAATATATTTCAGCAGGAAGCTCCAGACATTAGCCAATTTAAACTTGACTCCTGAACTTTCAATTTCCTTTACAGCTTTTTCAGTTGTGAGCACCCATGCAACAAATATACAGAGTAAAAATGCACCGGTTGTAAGTAGGATATTTTAAGATAATTTATCATAAACATCAAAGAAAGCCAAACTTCCAAGTCTAAAACTACTGCCTTCTATCAAGGATAGGGATGCAGGTATTCCAAGTAGGAATATTAAAGATCCGACTATTAGTGTTGTTTTTGTCCTATCTTTGTTTCGTTCATCGACAAAATATGATACACATATTTCAAGCATGGATATAGAAGAAGTCAAGGATGCAAACAAGACTAACAGGAAAAATGCTATACAGAAGACTTGCCCCATAGGCATTGACGCAAAAACTGCCGGTAATGTGATAAACATAAGTCCAGGGCCTTCTCCAGCTTCAAAACCCAAGGCAAAAACTGCAGGTATTGTAGCAAAGCCTGATAGCAATGCAGCAAGGGTGTCTAATATAGGTATGGAGACAGCTGTGCTTAATAGATTTTCTTTTTTATCCAAATAGCTGCCATATGTTATCATAACACCCATACCTATGCTTAGGGAGAAAAACATCTGTCCCATAGCATTTTTAGCTACATCCATTGTTATTTTAGAAAAATCCGGGACCAATAGGAACTTGATTCCTTCTATACTGCCCTTTAATGTAACACTTCTTATAGCAATTATTATAAGAAGGATAAAGAGCGCAGGCAGCATTATTTTTGAGCTGTTCTCGATTCCTTTTTTGATCCCTTTAACCACTATCATCATAGTAAGCAACATAAAAATCAGCTGATAAGATATAAGGATTTTAGGGGAATTCATCATATCTGTAAAAATTCCCGTTAGAGCAGCCGGATCTGCAGTATTTAACTTTCCGGTAATTGAATTTTTAAAATAATAGAGAACCCAACCTCCTACGGAAGAATAGAAGGCTAATATGACAAAGCCACAAATTACCGCTAAAGCACCGACAAAAGACCATCGTTTATCTATGCTTTTATATGCACCGAAGACCGATAATTGCGTTTTTCTGCCAAGCGTTATTGCAGCTAGCATAAGGGGCACACCAATAATTACTAAAAACAGAAGGTACACAGCTACATATGCACCGCCACCGTTAACACCTACACTGTATGGGAACTTCCAAATATTACCCAAACCTATAGCTGAACCTGCAGCGGCTAATACAAAACCTACTTTAGAAGACCATTTGTCTCTTGATACTTGTTTCATCATAAACCTCCTTGATTAGTTTTATTATTAGCCGGCTAATTTTAATCGATCGATCGAAGATAAATATAATAAAAAAGTTTCACCCCAATTAGAGGTGAAACTTTGTTCACGGTACCACTCTATCCTAAATATAGACATACTATATCCAGGATACTCAAATTCTAGTCTGCAGTTACGCTAAACTATAGTCCTTTGTTAAGGGGGACAATCCTTTGCCCCTACTTGTTTACGTTCAGAGCAAAAACTCGGGAGCGAATATACACATTGTCTTATAAAACCGGATCTCACCAACCCCGGTTCTCTGTATTTGCAGTTTCAATGCTTATCTTCTCCGTCATTGTCGATATTAATATTAAATTATTATTGCTTAATACTATACGCTTAAAATAAAAAAATGTCAACCCTGATTTTATATTATGTGTAGTTATTCTATGATAATGTCATATTGAAATTATTCTGATAAAATGTCAGTATGCGTAAGGAGATTTTAAATATGACACAAAAAGAAATATCACGGCTTAGAGTTATTAATCAAACCATTGATAAGGTCATAACCATCAAGGATGCAGCTAGGCTTTTAAACCTCAGTGAACGCCA
>DUOC01000129.1 GCA_012839065.1 Thermoanaerobacterales bacterium
AAGAGAAAAAATACAAATTAATAAGATGATTATGTGAATATTTTTTTCGCCATTATATGACATTTTATGACATAAATGCTAAAAGGAGGATTTTATATAATTATGCTGAATATATAATATATCAATATAAGAAAAGGGTGGACTTTATGGAAACAAAGACATATACATTAAAACAAGTCGCCGAGATGTGTGATGTAAAATCATCAAATCTATATAAATGGCTTAGCAAGTTAAGACTAAAATTCGAAAAGGTAGACGGCAAGCTGTGTTTTAGTGAAACCGATCTTTTGGTCATAAATAAAGTTGTAGAGCTTAAAAAAGAAGGGCTTACTATAAAGGAAATAGAAGAACATTTAAAGCCTGGGAAATTCACGTTTACAAAGGATGATGCATTGAAACTTGCTTTACATGATAATGCTGCCACCTTAAAACAGATAGCTGAGGAAGTAAGCTCCCAGAAGGATATGATATATAGGCAAAATAGAACTGTTGCAATTTTGGAACACAGACTGGAAGAACTAGCCGCAGCAAAAGAAAGAATCCCGTGGTGGAGAAAACTATTCAGCAATTAGGACCTTATGATCCGGTCCTTTTTTATGCTGCAATCGATGTAAGATTGATCCTAGTTCTATAGAATAAAAAACTTTATAATCGGTTAAATTATAAACAATACGGTTACTTAATATAAAATAGGCAAGAAGGAGGTAAAAATATTGAACCAGCTCAGCACTAAAGATGTAATGCTTTTAGAAGATACTTTAAAAGTATGCGAAAACATGACTAAATTTATTTCATCAGCTGCTAACATGTGCACCGATCCACAGCTAAAATCCTTATGCAGTACAATGGTGAACGAACATCGCAGTTCTTCACAAACCCTGGCCAAATATATTACACAGGGCAGACTACAGTAAAGGAGGAATAGTAATCAATGAACTTAAATGATAAAGATATTGCGAACATAATGCTTAATCAGCATAAACACGAAGCAGCAACACTTACAAATTTTATCCTTGAATGTTCAAATGAACAGATGAGAAGAGATGCTCAAAATGCCCTGATGCAGGTTTTCAATCATCAAAAACAAATTTTTGATATAATGAACCAGAGAGGTTGGTACAAAATCCAGCCTGCGGACCCACAGCAGCTGTCAAGGGCTCAACAAGAGATCAGCAATATCCAACAGGACATGATGCAAATGTAAAAAAAGCAGCGGCTAAACCGCTGCTTAATTATATGTGTTCTATTTTTCCTTTTAAAAAGTTCAAAACATCATCTATTGGTACCCTTTCTTGCTCCATGGTATCTCTATCTCTTATAGTTACTTTCTTATCATCAATTGAATCATAATCGACGGTTATACAGTAAGGAGTACCAATTTCATCCTGACGTCGGTAACGTCTGCCTATACTGCCGCCTGAGTCATAGTCTACCATATAATGCTTTTTCAAGGTATTATAGATATCCCGGGCAATAGATTCTAACTCTTCTTTCCTTACGAGGGGCAGAACTGCTGCCTTAAGAGGTGCAATCTCAGGGGCAAACTTAAGCACAATCCTTTTCTCCCCTTTAACCTCCTCTTCATTATATGCATCACACAAGATAACGAGAACTGCTCTGTCCAAACCTAGAGACGGTTCTACTACATATGGAATAATGTGCTCATTAGTAGCTTGATCAAAAAATGTTAAAGATTTGCCTGAATATTCAATATGGCGTGATAGGTCATAATCGGTTCTATTGGCAACACCCCACAGTTCACCCCAGCCAAAGGGGAATTTATACTCAAGATCAGTTGTAGCCTTAGAGTAGTGTGACAGTTCCTCAGGCGAATGATCACGCAGCCTTAAGTTTTCCCTTTTGATACCCAGGGCTGTGAAAAACTCGATCATATACTGCCGCCAGTATTCGAACCATTCCATGTCTTCTCCGGGTCTGACGAAGAATTCCAACTCCATTTGTTCAAACTCTCTGGTTCTGAATATGAAGTTTCCCGGTGTAATTTCATTTCTGAAAGATTTACCGATCTGAGCTATGCCAAAAGGCAGCTTCAACCGCATAGAATCCATAACATTTTTGAAGTTAACAAAGATGCCCTGAGCTGTTTCAGGTCTTAAATAAACAACAGATGTAGAATCTTCAACAGCTCCTTGAAATGTCTTAAACATCAAGTTGAACACCCTTGCATCTGTCCAATCAGCGACTCCACATGTGGGGCATTTGACAGCATTTTCTTTTATAAGCTTTGTCATTTCATCAAGCTCTTTACCTTCTACATTCATGCCCAGATTGTCTTCGATTAAATGGTCAGCTCTGAAACGGGATTTGCAGTTTTTACAGTCAATAAGGGCATCATTAAATCCTGCCAAATGTCCCGAGGCTTCCCATGTTTTAGGGTGCATCAGGATAGCACTGTCAAGCCCGACCACATCATCTCTTTCCTGTACAATCCTTTTCCACCAAGCGTGCTTAACATTTTGTTTAAGTTCTATACCGAGAGGACCATAATCCCAAGCATTCGCCAGTCC
>DUOC01000130.1 GCA_012839065.1 Thermoanaerobacterales bacterium
ATTTGAAGGGTCAGTCTTCAAAGCACTAAAGTCAGGTAGGGGTGTAATTACTGCACGTGTAGAAGGAACTAAACATGAAATTCCGATCCATGTATTAGGTGAAGGTATACAGCTTGTCATTTCTCCATCTCGCATAAATCTATTGCCCGGGCAGTCAAGGGAATTTAAAGCGTATGTTAAAGATTCGGAAGGCTATACAGCTCTAATTGATGCAGATGTATTGGATTGGGAAGTAGTAGGAGATGTTGGTCTGGTCGAAAATGGTATATTCAGGGCTGCATCTACACCTACAGCCTTATCCGGTGCTGCAGTAGCACATTATGGTGATATATCTGCTGTAGCTCTTGTCTCTATCGGCACAGCACAAAATATAATTGAAGACTTCCAGGAAATAAAGGATATGGAACCTCTAAGCTATCCTGAAAATGTAACAACTAATTTTGAAATTACATCTACACCTGAGCTTTTATTCCACCCTTTGGTGGGAAAACTTAAATATGACTTTTCAGGGGATGCTTCTACACAAGCATCATATACAGTCTTTAAAAAAGGAAGATGTCTCCCTGAAGGAACTTCAAAGTTAGGGCTTTGGGTTTATGGAAACGGCGGTAATGGTCATTGGTTAAGGGCTCTTGTTGTAGATAATACAGGAAAAGAAGCCTATTTAACCCTTGCAAGGAATGTAGATTGGAGCGGTTGGAAAGAGGTAGAATGCGAAATACCAAGCGATTTAAAACAGCCTGTAAACCTTAGAAGGATTTACCTTGTAGAAACAGAAGCTGATAAAATGGATTCAGGAGAAATATATTTTGAAAGCCTTTCAGCTTTTTACCCTCCTGAATATGATTATTCGCTACTTTCTTTGGAGACTTCCATAAAGGAATACGAAGATCCGAAAAATGTTGATGTAGATTTAGAAAAAGACATATCACGAGATACTTTTAGATTTAATGTTTTTGGGGATGCCCTTATCGATATTAATTACAATAGTGAATACTATGAACATATCTTAAAGCTATATTGCTCTTCTATAAGAGACAATGCTGACTTCCTCGTGTTTTCAGGTAAGTTTACCAATAGTTCCGATATAAGCACAGAGCAAGCATGCAATACATGGTTATCCTTCTCACAAAAACCGATTTATCCGGTAGCTGGTGAGTCCCATTATTCTATAGAAAAGTCAGATAATGTATTTACTTTCCTTGACATTACAAAAGGAGGACTAAGGCTTACTAATCCACATCAATGGATATATCTACAGGAACAACTTGAAAAAGCTCGAGGCAGTAATATATTTATTACCGTAAATTCTGATTTATCAGCATTTAAGGACCAATATGAAAAACAGCTGTTTGAAGATATACTTACAAAATATAAAGAAACCCATGATGCCGAAGTATGGGTCTTTTATGGGAATATTGATGAAATTAAAATTGACCGTAAAAATGGTGTCTACTACGTAGGTATACCCGGGGTTAAAGCTGAAACACCACAATATATCAGTTTTACAGTTAAAGATGGAACCGTAACATATCAGATTAAAGAACTTAACTAAAACATGAATTGGGGTGTTCTGCACGCTGCCCCTGCTACGTTTAGCCCTTGTAGGAACTGTCTTTAGTCGCCCGCTGTGGTTTGTCGGCAGCCGTATGTGTTTCACTCTTTGCTGAATATATGGAATCGGTTACCGACATCTTAACCTCACGAGTGTTTCTACACTAGAGCCAACAAAAACTTCGAGTGGAAATAAGTATTTAACTTCTGCTCGGAGTTATTTTTTCTTTATAAGAGACCAGCCAACAGCTGCAGCGCCTACCATACCTACTTTGCTGCCAAGTAATGTTTTAACTATTTTAAGCCCTTCGGTATTTGTCTTGAATGCCCGGATTTCCATCGTATTTATCATATTATCGTAAAACATTTCCCATTCGTTAGTAAGCCCCCCACCTATAACTATAAGCCTCGGATTAAATGCATTTACCACATTGGCAAGCCCGACCCCAAGATAGTACCCTTGTTTTTCTATTAACTCAAGAGCAAATTTATCATCTTTTTTCGCCGCATCAAAAATGTGTTCTGCTTTAATACCCTCATCCTGTGCCTTATCTTTAATAATGGTCTCCCTTCCATTTAGTATCCCTTCTCTTGCAAACCGTGCCAATGCCGTTCCTGATGCATATGCTTCCCAACAGCCGTAACTGCCGCACGAACATTTCGGTCCTTTATGGTTAATTGTTATATGGCCAATTTCCCCAGCATTGCCCCATTCCCCACTGAAAAGTTTCCCGTTTAATATGATGCCGCCCCCTATGCCTGTACTTATGGTTATATATATAAAATTATCTATACCTATGCCTGAACCATACAAGTATTCCCCTAATGCCGCTGCATTTGCATCATTCTCCATTGCAACAGGAATCTGTAACACATTCTGTATTATTCCCGGAAGGGGTACATCTTTCCAGCTTGGAAGGTTTGGCAGATGTTTTACAACCCTTCTTTCAGCATCTATAACTCCTGGAACAGCAATACCTACTGATATTATCTCATCTTGATTAGCATATTTTATAAGCTCAAATATGCATCCCTTAATTCTTTCTATAACTGCTTCAGCACCCTCATCAGCCAATGTGGGAACCGTAATAGATTTCCATATCTCCCCGTCTTCTGTCATTAAACAAGCATCAATTTTCGTCCCGCCAAGATCAATTCCAAGAACATATTCCTTCAATTATGAATCCTCCAGTCAAACATAGCTTCGTATTTAATCATTCCCTCAATATAGGTTAAGAATTCAATGTTTTATAGCATTCAACTTAACCCCTTGCGATTTTATATATTTTATAGGTTCATTGCAAAATGAAATGCAACAAAACATAAAAAGGTAGAACCACATCGAGAAACCTAGTTTGATATTATTGTCTATTAAACATATACGGAGGTTATCGCTATGACTCTTACTAAAAATAATAGAGGGGAAATGGTCACCAGATGCAGTTGTAAGTGATATCGGATAATACATTAGCAGCAAGGGGTCTTTACATTTTTATTTAAATCAAGCCTTTAAGCATGGTGTTATTGGATTCTTTCTAAAAACTATCAACAGAAACAATCATCGGGATAGTATCATCATCTTCAATGCGGAATTTTATGATATAAGTTCTACTTTTAGCAGCATCGCTGATTTCCCCGGTTTCAAGTAATTTAGCCAGTGTTGAAACATCATCCAGCCCCAAAGTATTAGCCCGTTCAAAAATATATTTCTCATTTTCACCCGGCTCATAGTAACCACTTAAATCAAACTGGTATTCATCAGCTGTAGCAGTATAATAGGTATAATTTCCCTCCCAATTCATCTTTAATTCTACTAAGTCATATATCATGGTATGGTCATTATAACTTTCAGGCCAAAGGGTGTATGACTCTCCATCAAACATAACATATTTACCATAGGTTTTGTGCTCAAGCTTCGGATATTCATTATCAGGGGCAGCAAAGACCTTACGCAGCCGTGCTTCAGCCTCATCTTTAGGTGCACTCTCGGGAAAGGTGCCAAATTCACCTGTCCATGTAAAAAGTATATAGTGCAAAGCTGAACCTGTTGAATCAAAATTGTACCAATCTACATCAGGCATAAAGAAAAAGAGATAATCCTGCCCCATTTGATTAAACTCCCTCTTAATATCAGCGGTAATCGCAATGCTACCTTCTTCCAGTATGTCACTATCATCAATTGCACTAATCAGTCCCTCTATACTGGGAGGATAATAATCTGTAACTGGCTCATTATTATTAGATCCATTGCTTACAGGTGGTTCGCTATTTTGTGGTCGACTACACGCTGTGAGCATAGCTAAAATAACAAAACATATTACGATAATACCCAACCTTTTTTTCATTATGCACTCCACCCCACATTTTTATCTTCTGCCTTCTTATGAAAACTATTGTCTCCCATTAAAATAGGGAGGGTTCCCGGTGACTTTCCCATTTACATCACCTTTAATATATATTCTAATACCATTGTAGCACAAACCGTTTGATTTAAGCTAGATAAAAGCTTGATTGTATTATTGAGGGATAACAGCAGTTTTTGGCTGCATTATAAATGTTTTCGGCTAGAGGTGATAAAAAAAAGATGGCTGGAAAATTTACTGATTTACAGTCATCTTATTATGTAAATTGGTTTTTGTTTGCTGGTAACCGGAACGTAATAATATTAAAAAGCAAAAGCTATCATTGAGAAGCTTTGCCCTTCCTTATCAAAAGGTTTTATATTCCAAGTATAACTCCTTTGAAGTTAAGGTGCATGCGCTAATTTCACCCACATATTTGCTAAGGTCTCTCGCAAGCTTACATTTGAACTTTCATTATAATATTTATGAAGTTCTTCAAATATAGATAAGCAGTATTCATCAAATACACCTTTAATAACCCTATTAAGAATAATTATTCTCCTAGATATGCCTTTTTAACCATTTCACTTATTGCAAGTTCTTCTCCCGTGCCCTCAAGTATTATTGAACCCGTTTCCAGAACATAACCATAATGTGCAAGCTGAAGAGCCATCCTCGCATTTTGTTCTATTAAAAGCATTGTAACACCTTGCTTATGGATATCCTTTAATATCTCAAAAATTTCCTTTACAAGTATAGGCGCAAGCCCTAAAGAAGGTTCGTCCATCATAAGCAGTTTAGGTCTTGACATTAAAGCCCTGCCTAATGCAAGCATTTGCTGTTCGCCACCGGAAAGAGTGCCGGCAAGCTGTTCTCTTCTTTCTTTTAATCTTGGAAAGATTTCATAAACCCAATCCATATCTTCTTTTATCCCTTGTGGATCTTTTCTAAAGTATGATCCTAAAATTAAATTTTCCCTAACAGTGAGATCGGGAAAAACCCTACGTCCTTCCGGAACCATAGTTATACCTTGTCTCACAATTTGATTTGTTTCTGCAGAGGTTAAATCTTTTCCCAAAAAATTAATAGAGCTTCCCTTTTCAGGCTTAACAAGCCCACATATAGCCCTCAATGTAGAACTCTTACCAGCACCATTTGCACCAATCATAGCAACTATTTCCCCTTCGGAGACTTCAAAACTTATTCCTCTAACTGCATGTATTCCCCCGTATCTTATATTTAAGTCTTTTACCTTAAGCATTCAGATCCACCCCCAGATAAGCCTCTATTACTCTATCATTATTTTGTATCTCATTAGGCGTACCGTGAGCTATGGTAACCCCGTGATCAATTACCTTAATTCTTTCACATATACCCATTACAACCCTCATATGATGCTCTATCATAAATATGGTAACCTTGAACCTCTCCCTGATTTCTCTTATAAATTCCATTAATTCCTGGGATTCTTGTGGGCTCATCCCGGCGGCAGGTTCATCTAATAAAACAAGTTCAGGATTTGTCGCCAAAGCCCTTGCTATCTCCAAACGCCTTTGCTGGCCATAGGGCAGTGAGCCAGCTTTTTCGTTTCTCATTTCATAGAGCCCAACATCTTCCAAAAGCTTAAAAGCCCTCTCTCTCATTTCTTTTTCTTCTTTTCGGTAAGACCGGGTATTAAATGAAGCATTAAACCAAGATGATTTTAATCTTAAGTGCTGTCCTACAAGTACATTTTCTATCACAGGTAAATTAGTAAACAGTCTAATGTTCTGGAATGTTCTGGCTATTCCCATTTTAGTTATCTGGTCTGGACGCAAGAAAGTAATATCTTCGCCTTTAAAAAAGATTTTACCTGATGTAGGCTTATATATCCCGGTAATGATATTAAACACTGTAGTTTTTCCCGCTCCATTGGGACCTATAAGCCCGACAATTTCACCTGGTTTAAGATCAAGAGAAAAGTTTTGAACCGCCGTCAATCCGCCAAATTTTATCGAGATATCTTCAACTTCCAATAGTTTGTTCATTATCTCGCCCCTTCCTGCTAAGCCAATCCCAACTAAATTCCCTTTGACCCATAAATCCCTGCTGATAGAATAGTATAACAACCATCAACAGCAAAGAAAAAACAACCATTCGCATACCAGAAATCCCGGGTATATGCAGCGGGCCTATAGTCATAGGAGATTCCACGACCCTTAAAGCCTCCATTAAAACCGTTATTATAACCGCCGCAATAACAGAACCCGTTATGCTCCCTATGCCGCCCAGAACAACTATAAGGAGGATCTGAAATGTCAACTGGAAAACATACATAGTAGGGTCAACAGTTCTAATTAAATTCCCTTGCAGTGCACCTCCGATACCGGCAAGAAATGCGCTAATTGTAAATGCCGTAATCTTATGATAAAAAAGGTTTATCCCCATAACCTGGGCAGCAGTCTCATCTTCCCTTATTGCCCTTAAAGCCCTTCCATAACTAGAGTTAATAAGATTTACCATTAAATAAATGGTTAAAAGTGCAAGCCCCCAACTCCAGTATACAGTAGTATACTTTGGTATCCCTTTAAGCCCTAAAGCACCATTAGTAATGCTTTGTGCATTTATAATTACAACCCTTAAAATTTCACTAAATCCTAAAGTAGCAATTGCCAGATAGTCACCCTTTAACCGCAAAACCGGGAAAGCTATTAAGAAACCTATAACAGCTGATACAAGTCCGGAAATAATAAGTGCCGGAAGAAAGGGTATCTGGATCTGATTTAGGGGCCAAATCAGCGGTTCCAGAAAAAACGCCATTTCTTTCATCTCTGGAGACATGGTAAGCAGTGCACAGGTATACGCACCTACAGCCATGAACCCTGCAGTGCCTAATGAAAACAGCCCTGTGAAACCATTTACCAGATTAAGACTCAAAGCTAGGATTACATAAATACCGCATAGGATTAATATCCTCATTTTATATGGATCCAAATTATTGTCTGCCCAGTAAATAAATATAATAAACAGTATAAGACTAATCCCTGTATATAAGTTTTTCTTGTTCCACATATCTTACACCTTCTCCGCTATTTTTTCTCCTAATATGCCTGTAGGCCTGACCAGGAGTATAATAATCAGCAATACAAAGGCAAAGGCATCCCTATATCCTGTAAGACCCGGCAGAAAAGCAACAAGCATAATTTCCATTATCCCGAGCATAAAGCCACCCAGCACTGCACCCGGTATATTCCCTATACCCCCTACAACTGCTGCAATGAAACATTTCAGCCCGGGCATTGTGCCAATAAACGGATGTATCTGAGGGTATCTTAAACCCCACATTATTCCGCCTACTGCTGCAAGAGCTGATCCTAGAGTAAAAGTAAGACTGATTATTTTATCTATGTCTATTCCCATAAGTTTTGCAGTATCAAAGTCTTTAGCTGTTGCCCTCATCGCCATACCGGTCTTTGTGTTGTTGACCAGGTAGGTTACAAAATAAAGAAGAATCCCTGCTATTATAGGTGTGATAAATGTAATACTAGTTATCTTGACATTCCCGAAAGTAACCATTTTAGTAAAAATGCTTGGCTGACAAAAGGCTTTAGGTCTGCCTCCAAATATAACAAGGCTCAAATTTTGTATCAAAAAAGATACACCGATAGCTGAAATTAATATCGATATCCTCGGAGAATCTCTTAAAGGTTTGTATGCAACCTTTTCAATACCCATGCCTAATAAGCTGGTCAAAATGATTGAAAATATAAAGGCAAGCCACCACGGCATTGAAAATATCAATATACCAAAATAAACGAAGTATGTTGCAAGCATAATTATTTCACCGTGTGCAAAATTAATAAATCTCAAAATCCCGTACACCATTGTATAGCCTATAGCTATAAGTGCATATAGACTGCCAAGGGAAATACCGTTTGCTAAATTCTGCAAAAATAACTGAAAGTTCATCTGTAATCCCCCCTTGAAAAAAGTCCCTCCCCCCAAGGGGCTATTTATCCCTAGAGGGGAGGTACTGCTAAATATGAATTTTATTCCGGATCAACAACCCCAACAAAAACGAATTTTCCTCCTTCGACTTTTTTAATAACTGCACTCTTTTCTGCATCGCCATTTTCGTCAAGGGTAATTATCCCTGTAGCACCTTTGAAACCTTTGGTTTCTGCTAATGCATCCCTTATAGCTTGAGGATCAGCAGAGCCTGCCCTCTCAATAGCATCTCTAACAACTAAATATGCATCAAATCCAAGAGCAGCAAAAGCATTCGCTTCATTCCCAGAATACTTTTCTTTGAAGGCTTTCAGGAATTCACCTGAAACCTCTGTTACAGGTGCCTCTTCAGTGTAGTGAGTGCTGAAAATAGCTCCTTCTACTGCAGCTTCACCAATATCAAGAAATTCCGGAGCTTCCCAAGTATCGCCACCCATAAATACAGATTCAATGCCAAGCTCTCTTGCTTGTTTTATTAAGATAGCTGATTCGCCATAATTACCAGGGGCAAATACTACATCGGGTTTCAATTCCTTTATAGAAGTAAGCTGCCCTGTAAAGTCTTGATCCCCTGTTTTGTACTTAAGTTCAGCAACTATGCAATTTTCATCGCCTGTAAACTCAATAAAAGCCTTCTTAAAGAAATTACTCAATCCAACAGAATAATCATTTGAAGCATCCATGATAATAGCTGCGGTTTTTGCACCTAGGCTCTCATATGCGTATTTTGCAACTACTTTGCCTTGAAATGGGTCGATGAAACATACCCTGAAATAATATTCATTGTCTAATGTTACTAGAGGATTTGTCGGTGAGCAGCCTACTACAGGAACCCCTGCATCTCTAGCAACAGGCCCTCCGCCCATGGATAATGAGCTTCCATAAGAACCAATTATTGCACTTACTTCATGTTTTTCAATTAAACGTGATACAGCATTTGCAGCCTCAGTTTTGTCTGTTTTATTATCTTCAATAACCAATTCAATCTTTTTACCCAAAACTTCGGGATACATCTCATTTGCAAGTTTAATTCCTTCTAGAGTCATTTGACCCCCGGCAGCACTTGCACCGGTTAAAGGCTCATATACACCTATTTTAATTACATCTGAATCTGTTCCGGCAGGGCTCTTCTCTGTTTGTTGCCCACACCCGGTAATTGCAAAAACTCCAATCAGAATGACCGCCATTACCATAAATAATGTTTTCTTATTCAATTTTTTTCCCCCTTTGTAATTTCATTAATTGTTTTTTTCTATATTATTAGAACCATGCGTTACCTATAGCTGTACCCCCCTTCCATGTCCATGCTGTATGTATGTTTGTCTATCTATAGTAGATTATCATTTCTTCTATACTATTTCAAACTCAATGAATTCTGAAAATATGCCCAATTTAGTCTATGTCTAAACAAGAACATAGTTTTTCTTTATTTTACTTCCAAATATAGTTATTTGTTCGATATGCATATGTAAAATCCTTTTTGAGATAAACACAAGTATATTATTGTCCACTTAATGTGAACAGTTGATCTGTTTGATATACAAATACAAGGACTTCTGCAATAATACGATATAATTCTGGGGGTATTTCCCGAGAAATATCCAGTTCTAAAAGCATATCAAGAAGGGCTGGATCTTTATAAAGAGGAATTTGGTTTTTTTTTGCAATTTCTATTATTTTTTCAGCTGTTATGCCTTTACCTGCAGCTGCCAACCTGGGAGCATTATCTTTTTGATGGTCATAACTTAAAGCAGCTGCTTTTTTGAGTGCGTTTTTCTTTTTATTTTTATCCACTTGAAGTTCCCTCCCTTTTTTTCATACCTTAATATCTATTCTACTTATCTTGTTGTCAGTGATAAATTCAGGGGATTCTACATTGGCTTTAGGCTTTATCTCTGTCTCCACGGATAGATATCCAATATCATTTAGGGCTTCTTCCAGTTTGTAAATATGCCTTTTAAGAAAATCTATTATTTCGTCTTTTTCTACAGAAAACATACATCTTATTTTGATATCTGAAACATCTAGTTCAACTAATACCATTCCTATGTTTTTAGTTTCTATCTTAAAACAAATTTTAGTATTATTCAGATCAATTTTATTTTTATTATTCTGTTTCTCATTCAATACCAATACTTTTGAATTAAACAACTCTCCACTTATATTATATAAAGGGATTAGAAAAGTAAATAGTATATTTCCTTTCAAAAGATGCATAGCAGTATCTAATGATTCATCAGTTAAACCTAATTTATGTAGAAGTGCAGCTGCCTTGTTAAACATTTCTTTGTTTATAGGCAATTTATACTCTAACAGTTTGTTAGCAATATTTATATTCTCTTTCGAAACAGTTATACCTATTTCTTGCAGCAATTCAACAACATCAATTTCTCGAGTTCTTGTAGCGGACATATTTTTCACTTTCCTTAATATAAGCTGTCCCTCAGAAACTCCGTCAAATTTAAGTATTAATTCTTCACCTGTAGTAAGGTCTATTTCTGTCTTTGCATTAATGAGCATACCTTTTAAATCAAGAATAACCCTATCTTTCAATACTTTAACAACACTTGCCTTTAGAAAATCACCGGCTGCAATCCCTTTTTCTAGATCGCTTGGCAGTTCAGATATTACACTCTGAAAATAGACTCTATCTATAAACATATTAAAACCTCCACCAAATTCGCTTGGAGTTTAATTTTTAAGGTCACCTACTATGCTGTAAATACCTTTCATATTAATATTTTCTCTAACCGTTGCCGCAAGGATTTCCAAATTTTTCTCTAAAGATGTAATGTCGAATTGGGTTTTGTTATTATTTTTACTGTCATTTGTTTCATATCCAAGGGTATCTTCCCGAGGCATTTTAATGTCTTTTATATAGGGTATAACACCCAAAACCGGTTTATTTGTCCTTTTTTCCAGATCATAAATCGCCGGCTCCAACAGCTTTTTATCGCCCCTGAATTTATTTATAATTATCCCCTTTACCCGCTCTATTTCATCAGGCTCCAAGAGTTCCAGTGTCCCTAAAACCCATGCAAAAGCCCCTCCTCTATCTATATCGACTATTAAAACAACAGGCGCATCGGTCATTTTAGCAATTCTCATATTAACTATCTCTGATGCCTTTAGATTTACTTCGGCAGGGCTGCCGGCACCTTCAATAACTATGATATCGTATTTTGTGGCAAGCCTGTTATAAGAATTGCGAACTATATCTAAGGCTTTTAAGGTGAAATCTATATGATATTGAGAAGCAGACATGATTTCCAGAGAACTCCCTAATATTATCACATCCGACTTCATTTCCCCTTTAGGTTTCAAAAGTATGGGATTCATATATACAGAAGGTTCTATCCCTGCTGCATATGCTTGAAAAGCTTGAGCTGTGCTTATTTCATCGCCAGTATTTATTATGTAGGATTCCGAAGACATATTTTGTGATTTAAAAGGGCAAACACTGTATCCATCATCTTTAAATATCTTGCACAGTGCCGCTGCAATAAAACTCTTTCCTACATCAGAACCCGTCCCTTGGAGCATGATAGGTCTCGCTTCCATGTTTTTGAATCCTCCTTTGTAGGTAGCATTTAGATGTCGTAAGTTATTAAGGTATTCGCCATATAGCATTATTTTTCCTTTTTAAATATTTTAAATTAAGGAAGCAAGAAAACCTCCCCATGATCATGAATATTTTGGAACCGTCCCCAATTTGCCAAAGAAGTAAAAAAACCGTCCCCGCTACAAAAAAAAGGATAACGCTTTTATTAAGAGTTATCCTTCATGTTTCAATTTCAATAATATTTTACCGGACCGAATACACGATTAACCGTATCCCAGATCTCCGGAGTTGTATATCCAAGCCTCCAAAAAGCAATCCCTTTCAAGTTCTTCCTCTTCACAAGCTCCAGCTTTTCCTCTATACTTTTCTCATTCTCATACCATACATTATGTGTCACACCATCATAGTCAGTAAATGTAAAATGTGCCATAGCGGATTCTTCATCCCATTGGGGCTGAATATTATAATCCCTTATAGTTTCATTTATAAACCGAATCCTATAATCTACCTCATTTCGAGCATGCAGCCAGGTTGTTCTGGTTCCGGTATCTGTCCATCCGTATCCATATACACCTATACCGAGCACAATCTTTTCTGCCGGTATACGGTTCAATGCATAGTCTACAACATCTTCCACCCATTTTATTGGAGCTTGCGGACCTGCAACTGCAGGATTTTTATCGTAGCCCATCAGAACAACAAAATCAGAATTTTTACCTAGTGTTTCATAATCATAACCTTTAAACCAATCGGCTTTTTCCGTCTTTGAATGAAGCGAAATACTTAGAATCTTTCCTTTGCTCGACATCTTATGATGAAGATCTTTCATGAACGTATTAAGATATTCCTTGTCCCCTTCTCTTACATATTCAAAATCAATATTTACTCCATCAAAACCTACCGTTTGGACTAAATCCATAATTTGATCAATCAAATCAGACCGTCTTTCGTCATTTGAAAGTACATTATGAAGCACATCAGGATTACTTTCAAATACCAGCGCATATGAATGTATTCCGTTTGCTTTTGCAAGCTCTAAAGCATCTTCATAACCTTCTGGTACATATATATGTTTAGATGTATCATTAGTTGAAAGATTCCCGGAATAATCCAGCGTATACCACTTATAGGCTGTACTTGAAAGATTGTTTAGATTCCTTTGAAAATCACCATAGGATTTTGAATAATAGAAACCCAATATATGCTTTTTTAATGAGCCGGTAGTTATATGAACAGTATATGTATCCTGATCCCAGTCAACATTTGCCCCAAAGGCTTCCGAAAAAAATCTTAGAGGAACCAATGTTCTTCCCTGTTTTATCATTGCCGGCACGTCCAAATTTACTTCCCTTTCATTTACATAGGCCGATTTGCTGTCAAGTTTAAGTCTAATATATGTAGCCTCTTTTGACCCAAAGACAGTCCTTGTCTCCCCATTCCAACTTACGGCAGCTCCCATAGATTCACCGATTTTCCTAAATGGAACCATTGTTCTCCCATTAACAATAATAGGGTTCACATCAAAGTTAAGCCTCTCACCATTAAGAATTACTGCTATTCCCTTGTTCGGCTGAGCATGGGATTGGTTAGGAAGAAGTGCAGCAAATAAAACTAATAATGTAAAGAGTATAAATATTTTATTTTCCCTTGTAAACATGAGCACGCTCCTTTCTGTAAAGAGTTCAATTTCTATTGTAGCATTTTTTACAACCTGTTTCCAAGGTAATTATTGTCTACTCCCACTCGATAGTTCCCGGCGGTTTCGGTGTTATGTCATATACTACCCTGTTGACCCCTTCTACTTCTTTCAAAATCCTATCCGATATTCGCCCCAAAACTTCATAAGGAAGTCTTACCCAATCTGCCGTCATACCGTCTGTACTGTTAACGGCTCTTATAATTATAGCATTAGAGTAAGTTCTCCCCAACTTCTCACTTACCCCTACACTTTTCATTTCCGGAAGGACAGCAAATAACTGCCATATATCTCTGTATAGCCCTGCCTTTTTTATTTCTTCCTGAAGTATTGCATCAGCGTTTCTAACAATATTTAGTTTTTCTTCCGTTATTTCTCCCAGAATACGGACAGCAAGACCAGGCCCCGGAAAAGGCTGTCTCCAAACCATATCATCTGGAAGCCCTAATGCTGTTCCTACTTTTCGTACTTCGTCTTTAAACAAGTCTTTTAAAGGCTCTATTAGCTGTAAATTCATGTCTTCAGGAAGTCCGCCTACATTATGATGGCTCTTCACAACACCTGATGCACCTACACCGCTTTCAAGTACATCCGGATATAGTGTACCCTGGACCAAAAATTCAATATCGCCTAATTTTTCTGCTTCTTCTTCAAAAACCCTTATAAATTCTTCACCTATAATTTTTCTTTTCCTCTCCGGGTCTGTAACACCTTTCAGTCGATTTAGGAATCGTTCCCGAGCATCTACCTTTATAAGATTAATGTCTAATGTATTTTTAAATACCTTTTCTACAGTAATTGCTTCATCTTTTCTTAAAAGCCCGTGATCCACAAAGATGCATATTAGCTTATCTCCTAATGCTTTATGAACCAAAGCAGCTGCAACAGAAGAATCAACTCCACCGCTTAGCGCACATAAAGCCCTCCCCGTGCCTACTTTCTCTCTTATTTCTTCTATTGAATTATTTATAAAAGACTCTACCGTCCAATTTCCAGTACACTGACATTCAAAATACAAAAATATTCTTAGAAAGTCTATATCATCATCTTTAATATCTAAGTCGTTGCGGCTAACTTCAAGTACAGGTATCCCTAGCTTCAATATATCAAAGTCCATCTTGCCGATGGCATCAGGGTTCTTGGGGTCTGCTGCCAATATTATCCCTTTCGGCATTAACTGTTCAACTTCTTCCAATGTAATAAAGTATGGTTTGATTTCACAGTATACATCGTATTCTCTAACCTTTCTAGCTATAACCTGACTGTCAGGACTGCCAAAATCCAAAAC
>DUOC01000013.1 GCA_012839065.1 Thermoanaerobacterales bacterium
ATTTTGTTTCTTAAATTGTATACTATTAGTATTTCATTGTCAAGAATAGCTTGGGGCTCAAGGCTTTAACTTGAAACATGTAAAAATAAAAGTTCTAGTAGAATCTTCCGAAACCTTGTATAATTAAAATAGCAAGTTTTCTTTATACAAAGGAAATATAATTTAACCACAAATATCTAAAATCGTATATACATATACTTTACATGCATTTATTATATCTTCAATAGGACAAAACTCTTTTTCTGAATGAGCCGAAGCAAGATCCCCCGGCCCAAATACAACCGTTTCCATACCTCCAATATGACTTAGTAAAGCCCCATCTGTCCATGCGGGGAAATATGAAATTTTAGCACTATTCATAATATTGGAAGTCGCTTCCATTAAAGATTGGACGATTTTAGCTGAACTTTCACATACAAGATAAGGAAATCCTTCATCATTACCTTCGTTTCGCATAATAGAAACTTCACCTTTTAATTCCGGATCATCCTTTTGCAGTTTTTTAATAATCTCTTTTATTTCATCTGTAATACTCTCAGGGCTTTCTCCGGGTATCCATCTTCTATCTAGTTGTAATATGCAATCACCCGCAACTGTACTTGGCTGTGTCCCTCCCTTAATAACACCTAGATTTAATGCTGCCGGGCCTGTTATGGTATGGTTCCGTTTTTTGATATCAGGAAGTAAATTATCAACAATCTCTGATATAATTTTATTCATTTTCTCTATTGCATTTATGCCTTTTTCGGGAGTGCCACCATGAGCATATTTGCCCTCGACAAAAACTTGAATCCATTCCAGTCCTCTATGCCCATTATGAATCTCTAAATTTGTAGGCTCGCCTACAATTGCATATTTTGACTTAGGCCCATGTTTTATAATATGTTTTGTACCTAAATTCCAATACTCTTCATCTATTACACCTGTAAAATATAGCCCCCCTTCTAGTTCAATACCCGCACGTTTAATAACAACCAAAGCCATTATCATTGCAGCTACGGCACCCTTCATATCAACAGCCCCACGACCGTATATGTTCCCATCTTGTATATAACCTTTGAATGGATCAATAATCATATTTTCGATCCCTACTGTATCTAAATGTCCATTCAGTATCAATGTTTTATCATAATTTTCATTATTTCCGTAAGAGCCTATCACATTTGGCCTTTCCCCCGTCACATTTACCAGCTGAGAATCGATACCTTCTTCCTCGAAATATTTATTTATATATTCGGCTAACTCTTTCTCATTGTCAGGCAGTCCGTGATAGCTTGGAATTGATATCAACTTTTGAACTAATGTAATTAGCTCTTCCTCATTTAAATATTGAAGCACTTGATTTATATTATTATCGATCATTTCCCTTCCTCCTATAAAAAACAGATTTGCTAATCTATAATTTTACTGATGTTAATTTATTTTAAATTTTTTTAATTTATGTTGTAGTGTTTGCCGTTTAATGTTCAGTATTTTTGCTGCCTTTGAAACATTACCGTCTGCTTTATTTAAAGCATCACTTATTATCTTTTTCTCAAAATTTTCAACCACTTCATTATAAGTTTTATAAACATTAGACTTTATTAGTTCTTGATGTTTGACATCTGTTAACCTGTCAATTAAATAGTAAGGAAAATGCTCAATTTTTATTTCTTCTTCTTCCCCTACTACATTAAGAGCACTTTCAATAACATTTTCTAATTCTCTCACATTACCATTCCAGCTATAATTCAAAAATGCTTTCTTTACTTCTTTAGAAAGTTTTGGTGATTTTTTTCTTGAAATATGTTTGTGTTTTTCTATAAAAAAATCTGCTAACCAGAGTATATCTTCCCTCCTAGCTCTTAATGGTGGAATGTGTATGGAAATTACACTTAATCTATAAAACAAATCATCTCTCAAGACTTTCTTCTCAATCAAAGATAAAGGCTCTTTATTAACAGTAGCAATAACTCTCACATCCACTCTATTTTCTTTAATTGCACCAACCCGTCTAACAACTCCTTCCTCTAATACCCTCAAGAATTTTCCTTGAAGTGTGTATGGCATAGAGTTTAATTCGTCAAGCAGTATAGTCCCTCCATCTGCTTGTTCGAATAAACCCGGTCTATCTAATGCACCTGTAAAGCTACCTTTTACTGTTCCGAAAAGGATTGACTCTAATAGGTTCTCGGGAATCGCAGCACAATTTTGAGCTATAAATGGCATGTTCCTTCTTTTACTGGCACTGTGGATACTTTGAGCAAAAATCTCTTTACCTGTTCCAGTTTCACCATATATGAGCACATTAGAATCTGAAGCTGATATTTTTTTAGTTCTCTCTATTAACTTCAAAAGTTGTTCATCTTGTGTTTTAAAATCATCAAATGTATATAAACTTAGGGCTTTCTCTTTACTACTCTTTTTTGGACATTCCTCCTGACCTTGTATTCTATTTATTGCATCATATAAATTCTTTGATTTATATATATCTCTGGCTATTTCTATTACACCAATTACTTCTCCCCGGTCAACTATAGGTATATCTGTTACAACTGCCGAAATCTTTTTCCCTTTATTATTTAAATAATGCTGTTCATCGTTAATTACAGGTTCTCCAGTATTAAAAGCTTTCATTATTGTACTGTTTTGGGGATTAAAAGTTGGAAATATATCCCATAGATGTTTCTCGATAACTTCTTCTTGTTCTAATCCTTCTAACTCTGCCATCTGTCTATTATAATAAATAATAGTTCCGTTTCTATCTATAAAAGCAATCCCTTCTTCTATATAATTATAAATTGTTTCAAACAATAAACTCTTTAGCCTTTTAGTAATTTGCAATCAGCCTCCCTATGTTTACCTAAATATTTATTCTATAAAAATAATTAATTTCCTCTTGAACAACCTAATAATAATCTAAATAAAAAAACCCAGGGTATTTTCCCTGAGTTAATAAAAAATCAATCATAAATCTTAAAATCAGATATCAGCTTTGAACACCATTAGTTGACACCACAAAAATCCATAGCAATTAAACAATATGTCTTAAATCCTTCCCATAATTCTTCTATTGTAATATATTCATTAGAAGAATGAGATCGTGTAATATCTCCAGGGCCATATATCACTGTAGGTATTTTGCCGTAATAATTTAAAATTGCAGCATCTGTCCAGCCTCTGCGTGTTGTCATTTTTGGGGGAACCCCAGTTATTTTTTCTATAGAATTTATAACTGCATGAACCAGAGGATGATCAGGTGATGTCTCCATTGGCACATGGTCATAAAGTTTCATAATACTTGAGGGCATCCGTCTTAATTCCCATTTAAAATCCGGGTCTTCCTCTGACAACTCCCTAAGAATATCTTCATAATCCTTTATAACATCCTCGAGTTTCTCTACGGGAATATACCTTCTGTCTAGCTGTATTATGCATCGATCTGCTACAGTACTTGGTTGAGTGCCTCCTTCAATCCTACCGAAGTTCATCACTGATGGTCCCATATGTGGATGGTAGAGTTTTTTTAACCGCGGTACGATTTTTTCCTGGACCCTTAAAATAAACTTGGCAGCATTTACAATAGCATTTACACCTGCTTCAGGTATACCTCCATGTGCCCTTTTACCTATAATTTCAATTTCCAGCCATTCCAACCCTCTGTGAGCAATAGCATATTCTCTATTTGAAGGTTCCCCTACAATAGCTCCATCAGATCTAAAACCTGATTCTATTAGAGTTTCACAACCATCACTATTTGTTTCCTCTGCCAAAACTCCAGTAAATATTAGATCCCCTTTTAATTCTATACCTGTTCTCTTAAATGCTAGAAGGGTCATAATCATCGCAGCAATAGGGCCCTTCATATCAACTGCACCACGACCATATATCCTATTATTTTCAATAACTGCACCAAAAGGATCTATAGTCATATTATAAGGCGGAACAGTATCAAGATGCCCATTTAATGCTAAGCTTCTTCCGCCCCCGGCTCCTTGAACACGCGCTATAATATTGGAGCGTCTTTTGTCAATCGGTTGTAACTCAAAGGATAGTCCTACATCATTGAAATAGTCTGCCAATTCGCTAACTATCTCTTCTTCCATTGTTGGAACATCCCAATGGCTTGGAACCGAAATCATTTTACGGACAAGTTCTACTAATTCATTGATAGGTACAGCTTCTTCTAATTTTTTTAATAAATTATTTTCATCCATGTATTTGTCTCCTTTCAAATAAGAGAGGTATCTGCCGATACCTCCCTTGCCAAGATTTATTAAAAATTATGTTTATTAGAACGGACCATATTTAATTAATGCAGCAATAAAGACAAGTATACTCCCTGCAATTGTCCAGTATACCATTAAACGCCAGTTATATTTAAACCATGCCTCATACGGAATTTTACCCATTCCTAATACACCCATCAAAGCAGCCGATGTTGGTATAATTTGGTTTGAAAATCCATCACCATATTGGAAAGCAAGGACTGCGGTTTGACGAGTGATCCCAACAATATCTGCCAAAGGAGTCATTATAGGCATTGTTGCAGATGCTTGACCACTTCCGGAAGGAATAAAGAAATTGATTATTGAATGAACCCAGAACATGCCAACTGCAGTTGCTGATCCCGGAAGTTTAATTAAGATATTTGCCAAGTATGATATTACAGTATCAATAATCTGCCCTTGTGTCATGACTAAAAGGATTGCTCTAGCTATACCTACAACTAAAGCACCAAAAGTAACGTCTTTTGCTCCAGCTACAAAAGCACTTGCTAATTTGCTTGGAGTTACACCCCCGATTAACCCAGCAACAATACCAATTGAAATAAATACGGTGGATAGTTCAACTATATACCATCCCATTTTCATTACACCGTAAATCATATATGCAAATCCTGCTGCCACAACAAGTAAAACTATTTTATGTCTTGTCTCAAATTCGTAAATCTTATCAGTATTATCTTCAGCCATTTCTTCCTGCATTTGTTCATAAACCAAACTGG
>DUOC01000131.1 GCA_012839065.1 Thermoanaerobacterales bacterium
CCACCAACACTTTATGTTGGTACCCTCATTTACTGTTGCCGAAAACATTTTCTTAGGAGATGAGCCAAGAAAAAATAAAATCTTTATGGACGTAAAAAAAGCATCTCAGAAAACAAAAGAGCTGTCTGAAATATACGGCTTAAAAGTCAATCCATATGAAAAAGTGCAAGATCTTTCTGTTGGAATACAGCAGCGTATAGAAATACTTAAAGTACTAGCCAAAGGAGCAGACATCCTTATTTTAGATGAACCCACAGCTGTTTTAACCCCACAAGAAACAAAAGAACTATTTTCAGTAATAAAAAATATAGTTAATGAATTGGGGAAAACAGTAATTTTAATTACCCACAAACTACAAGAAGTATTGGAGATTTCTCACAGAGTAAGTGTTATGAGGAATGGAAAACTCGTAGGAACACTTAAGATAGAAGATGCTACAGAACAATTACTAGCAGAGATGATGGTAGGCAGAGAAGTAATTTTTGACCAGTTAAATAGGTCAAATAATAGCCCAGGGAAAACATTATTAGAAGTAGAAAATTTAAAGGTTATAGATAATCTGGGACTATTAGCAATCGATGGAGTAAGTTTTTCGGTAAGAGAAGGAGAAATATTAGGAATTGCAGGTGTTGAAGGTAATGGCCAATCAGAATTAGCAGAATCCATTTCCGGTCTTAGAGAAGTACAAAATGGGAAAATATATATAAATGGAATAGATGTTACAACTTATACACCATCAAAGATTAGAGATGCGGGTTTATCTCACGTTCCTGAAGACAGGCTTAAAACAGGCCTTGCAAGACAAGCATCGGTTACAGAAAACCTTATATTAGGAAACCAACATAAAAAACCGTATATTGGATTTGCTTTGAAGTTAAACCAAAAAGAAATAAAATCGAGATCCAAAAAATTAATATCTGATTTTGATATAAGGACACCATCAGGTAATACAAAAGTTGAAAATCTATCAGGAGGAAACATGCAAAAGCTTGTAGTAGCAAGGGAGTTTTCATTCGAATCAAAGGTTTTGTTAATTTCTCAACCTACGCGCGGACTTGATATTAATGCTGCTGAGTTCATACACCAGCAAATTATAAACATGAGAAATAATGGTTGTGCAATTCTACTCATATCAGCTGACCTTGATGAAATATTTAGATTGTCAGATAGAATAATAACAATTTATGAAGGTAAAATAACTGGTGAGTTTAAGACAGAAAATACTACAAAACAGGAAATAGGTCTTTATATGACAGGTAAACATTTTACTGATGAGGTGGTTTAAATGCGAGAAAATAAAAATATAGAATATATAATATCTATTTTGGTTTCGATTGTTTTAGCTCTTATAATTGGTGCTTTAATTATGCTAGCCAATGGTCGAAACCCCATAGAAGGATACCAAGCTCTCATAGTCGGATCATTAGGCAGCCGCTATAAAATTGCCGCCACCCTGGCAAAAACTGTTCCCTTAATACTTACAGGTTTAGCAACAGCAATTTCTTTTAACAGTGGCATTTATAATATAGGCGGAGAAGGTCAACTATATCTTGGTGCTTTTGCTGCAGCTTATGTAGGGTTTACACTAACCACTATACCGGGTTTTTTGGGCATATTTTTAGCAATCCTTGCAGCAGCAGCAATAGGAGCTTTTTATGCTTTTATACCCGCTGTACTGAAAGTAGAATTACAAATAGATGAGGTAATAACTACTATTATGATGAACAGTATCGCAATTCTTTTTACGAGCTATCTTGCTAATTATCCCTTTGCTTCAGAACGAGGCAAAATGGGAGCAACCGAAATGATTGCAGACACATACAAGTTTACCAGACTCGTACCACGTTCAAAACTAAATACAAGTATTTTTCTTACAATCATGATAGCGGTTATTATTTATTACATAATGGAGAAGACCGCAGTTGGATATGATTTTAAGATGATAGGATATAACCCCAATTTTGCTAGATATGGTGGTATTAATGCTAAAAAAAATATGATTGTCGCTATGTTGATATCAGGTGCACTTTGTGGAATAGCAGGGGCCTTTGAAGTCCTAGGAACACATTATAGGTTTTTACAAAGCATATCACCAGGCTATGCCTTTGACGGTATGCTTGTATCACTAATAGTTAAAAATAACCCTATAGGTGTTATTATAATGTCTTGTTTTTTTGGTATATTAAAAACCGGATCGATTGCCATGGAATACGTTACATCGATTCCATCTGAACTAATATCAGTAATACAATCTATCATAATACTATTTATAGCCGGCGAAAACGGTTTTTTAGATATATGGAAAAAAATAAATAAAAAGGCGGTGTATAAAGATGTATAAAGATGTTTTCAACATAACACTAATACAAAACACTATTAGAACTGCCACACCGCTTATTCTTGCAGGGCTTGGTGGGTTATTGACATCACATGCCGGAATTTTAAATATCGGCATGGAAGGCATGATTTTGCTTGGTGCATTTTTTGGAATAGTTGGAAGTTATTTTTTCTCTAGTTCAATAGTAGGCGTAATTTTTGCAGTTCTATCAGGAATATTAGTAGGCATAATTTTCGGTATTTTTGTTATAAATTTACAGGCAGATGAGTTTATAGTAGGGATAGCTATTAATATGTTTGCAAGTGGACTTACAATGTTCCTTTTAAGAAGTATTTTTGGGGTCAAAGGTGCTTTCTCATCAGTAAGGATTCAACCGCTTCCTGATATACATATACCTATGCTTGCCAAAATTCCGGTGTTAAATATTCTTTTTAATAATCATTCAATATTTATATATATAAGTTGGATTCTAGTTATTTTTATATATGTTTTTTTATATAAAACACCTTATGGACGATGGTTTAGAGCAGCAGGGGAGTTCCCCGATGCATTAGATACAGTTGGTATAAACTCCAACAGAATTAAATTTATAAGCAGTATATGTTGCGGTATATTATGTGGATTTGCAGGAGTTCATCTCTCATTAGGCTATCTTACTCTTTTTAGTGAGAACATGAGCGCTAATAGAGGATTTATTGCCCTTGCTGCGATAATCTTTGGTGCAGCAAATCCAATAAAAACATATATTGCAGCATTGATGTTCGGTTTTTTTGATGCTCTTGGTATAAGACTGCAAGGGCTTGGAGTCCCCTCTCAATTTACTCAGATGATACCTTATTGTATAACTATTTTAGCTATGCTAATTGTTGTAAAG
>DUOC01000132.1 GCA_012839065.1 Thermoanaerobacterales bacterium
CAAGCTTTTCTAAATTGTAGCCGCCTCTTTCTTCAAAGTATTCATCTTTATACTTAAATTTGCTATCGTCAATGCTTTTGATTTGATTGTTAAATTTAACATTTTCTATATTTTTGGCATAAAGCAGAATATATTCTGTTTCAACTATAATGTATTTAGAGTCATTGCCAGAACCTTTTGATTTTCGCCAAACAAAAACATTTACAAAATTCCTCTCCCCAAATATCTCATCGCAAATCTTCCTGAGATTATGCACTTCATTGTCGTCTATTGATACAAATATTACTCCGTCTTCGGATAGCAGGTTTCGGGCAAGTTTTAATCTTGGATACATCATAGTCAGCCAGTCACTGTGGAATCTTCCGTTGTATTCGGTGTTTTGAAAGAGTCTGTTGCCATATTCATCTACTTGCCCCGATTCTTCTGCGTATTCATCTTTATCTTGGGTAAAGTTGTCCTTATATATAAAATCTTTACCGGTATTGTAGGGCGGGTCTATGTATATGCATTTTATCTTGTTTAGGTAGGATTCTTGAAGTAGTTTTAGAACTTCCAGGTTGTCTCCTTCTATATATAGATTCTCTGTATCTTCCCAGCTTACGCTGTCTTCTTTTACAGGTCTTAGGGTTTTATCTATGGGGGTATTAGCTCTAACAATAGCTTCCTTTTTCCCCGGCCAGGTTAGTTGATATCTCTCCTTGCTGCCTTCAACTATTTCATCGCTTAACTCCTGCTGCAAAAGTTCAAAGTCTATGGCATGGGTTATATTGCCATCTTCATCTTTTATTTCTGTGATTACATTAGGAAAGAGTTTACCTATTCTTTCTACATTTTCTTTAGTAATATCTTTTGATCTCATCTTTAGTTTCTTCATCTGGGACCTCCTAGGTTATTTCTAAGTTCTTCTAACTCTTTTTTCTTTTTTTGAAGCTGTATGTTTAAATCCACTTTTTTATTAAATTGTTTTTCCCTTTTTATTTTGCCTTCTAGCTTTGATATTTCTTTTTCTAATTGTTCTCGGATTTGATTTAACTCTATTAGTTCTTCTATATCATCTTCGGGTGTGCTCTCGATAGGAAGCAGCTGTCTTATGATGTTATCGTAGACATCCTTTAAATCAAGCCCTTTGAGTATATCTATTTTTAATTCATCTTCCTTTATCCAGTCTGATTGATAATAGGAATGGACCACCATTTTATTCTCATCAATTTTATTTCTTTCTTTATACGCTATGGCAAGCTTTACATTATCATCGTATCTTAAAATATATATTATGGGATACGGGATTACCCTGTCTATGTTTTCAAGAATTTCCTGTGAAATGTATTTTTCTTTTAGGCTTATTTCAAATATCTGGATTTCTTCCACATCTTCTGCGGGACCCAAATTTACCGTATCCTTAGATAGCTTATACTTCCATGTTATTCTTTCTATTTCATCTGTGAATTTCTTTTCCAGCTTCGTATCTGTTCCTATCTGCTGATAAAATTTGTTTTTCGGTATTCGGCGATTGTACAAGGCTTTATCAGGTATATTCAGCATGAATTCACATCTTCCTTATGACTACAAAGGATATAAGTTCAAAATCATCCAGCCCTTTTATGGAATCTAACAGCGCTGTGGTGCCTCCTGAACTAAAAAGGCTGTCTATATCGGATTCTTGGTTTACATCGATTATGGATTTTATAGCATCTTCTAGTAGTCTGGAATACTTATCCATTTTCTTACCATCTCTTGTTTCTTTGTTAAAAGGTCTATATACTTCTTTAATGGGTTTGTTTTTGCCTTTACATCCGCTGCGCAGCACATCTAATATTTTCTTCACCTTTAGGTGGTTAACGACCACTTCCCCCTCATAATCTACATATACTAAATAAAAGGGATATAGGGCATTTTGTTTATTTACATCTATATCATCATTTATATTTTTCAAGACAAAGATTACCCCGGGGCTTATCCCTTTTTCTTCATCAGCTTTTATAACCGTATGAAGACCATTGGGAACCTAGTCTAAATCTCCGTTTTCTTTTACAAAACTTACTAAGTCCATTCTAAAATCATTGAGGCCTAAATCTGTAATAGATACCCCTGTGTTGATATCTTCTAAATCCAAAACTTCCTCCTGAAGTTTTTTTAGCTGTTCCTTTCTGTATTCTAGGTCTGTGGATTTATTAGAGAGATAGTTATCATCTCCGGTTGCCGTCATATTAACTATAACCATCCGGTTTTCTACTCGTTCTCTAAGATTTATGTATTCATCTAAGCTCATATTAGGCCAAAAGTTTACCAGTTGTATTACATCGTTTTTTGAGCCAATGCGGTCAATTCTTCCAAATCTTTGGGTTATCCGAACCGGATTCCAGTGGATATCATAGTTAACAAGGCAATCACAATCCTGAAGGTTTTGCCCTTCAGATATGCAATCGGTGGCTATTAGGATGTCTATTTCTCCTTTTATATGGGGCATGACTAGATTTTTTTCTTTGGATATAGGGGAAAAGCAAGTGAGGATAGTATAAAAATCGTTTTTTAGTTTTAGAGTGTTTTTGTTTGCATCGGAGCCAACGACTTTTGCAGTGTGAAGATTAAACTTCTCCAGAACATATGGAGCTATTTCTTCATATAAATAATCGGCCGTATCGGCAAAAGCGGTAAAAATGATTATTTTTTTGTTGCCTTTATTTATTGGATTAGTGATTTTTTCTTTTATTATGTATTTTAAAGTGGATAATTTCAGGTCATGAGGCGGGGTTATTTTGCTCATTTCTTCAAGCAAGTAGCTTATTATCTCTCTGTCACGAATTAAATCTTCTCGCCATGAAATCCTGTCCATATCTGAAAGATTAATTTTTACTTTGTCCCCAATACTGTATTCCTCATCGAGCCAATCATCTTCATCAAGGTTGATATTCTCTATTTCTTTATACGCCGTAATTTCCTTGGATGCATAGCTGTCAAATTTATCAATTTCTCCAATTGTTGTATCAATGTTATTCAGCATTTTGGACAATGTAATTCTAAAGGCATCCACTGAACTTTCCAGTCTTTTTAGTAAATTTATTCTCATTAAGGTCTGCAGGCTTCGCTCTCTGTCTGATTGTTTTAAACTGCCTAAGCCGCCTTTGACAATAG
>DUOC01000133.1 GCA_012839065.1 Thermoanaerobacterales bacterium
ACAAGATCCAAAAACGAATATATCAAGACTTACAGTCGGAAGACATAGAAATTTTATTTGGAAACGGCTACTTGGCCAATAACAATACATATAAACTTGATGGAAAAACAATCAAAAGTAAAAATATAATAATAGCAACAGGCAGTTATACCTCTGTTCCGGAAGGGATTGAAATCGACAGGGAAAACATTATTTCACACAAAGAAGCGATTCAAATGAAATCTATCCCCAATAGTTTAATTATTATAGGAGCGGATGTAGAAGGGATAGAATTTGCAACCATTTACTCAAATTTCAACACAAAAATCATAATGATTGATCAAAAAAAGGAAATGCTACCCGGGTATGATAAAGATCTCAAAGAACCAATAAAAAATAATCTTGAAAAAAAAGGTGTAGAATTTCTTTTAGGGGAAAAAGCAATAAAAGTTGAAAAATACAATAAAGGTGTACATGTCTTTCTTGAAGAAGGCAAAATAATATCTGGAGAAAAATGTTTAATAGCTTTAGGTAGAAAACCAAGCTTCCCATCAGGTATAGATAATATTGGGCTAAAATATAGTGAGACTGGTATAAAGGTAGATCACAATTTTACTACAAATTTGTCTAATATTTATGCTGTTGGAGACGTAAATGGAATGTGCTTACTGGGAAGTTCAGCTATAAATCAAGGCATTTCTATCGCATCTAAATTAATTACTGGTAAGAATCCGGAATACTCATATAATGAATTACCCAGAGCAGTATTTGCAGATCCTCAAATTGCAGGAGCAGGATTGCAAGAATATGAACTAAAAGAAAAAAGTATACCATACAAAGTAGGCAAATATATGCTTTCAAATACTTGGCGTGGTATCTCCAAATGTTATGATAGAGGATTCGTTAAAGTTATAATTGCTGATGATGGACAAATACTTGGAATATGGTTTTCAGGAGAAGATGTATCTGAATTAGTAGGAACTCTGGGTATATTGATTAAAGAAAAAATCTACGCTGACCAATTAAAATCCAACTTGTTTGTTCATCCAAGTCTTTCTGAAGGGATCCTTGAAGCCCTATTAAATATTGATAAAGGGAGGAAGATATAGATATGAAACAACCTCACATTTTATGTGACAGTAAAGATATAGCAGAAAGAATCATTCTTCCGGGAGATCCTGGTAGAGTATTAAAAGCTGCAGAATACCTTGATGATTGGAAAGAAGTATCATATAATAGAGAATACAGAACAATAACAGGAAATTATAAAAATATGCCAATTACAATTACTTCCACGGGAATAGGTGGGGTATCTGCCGCTATAGCAGTTGAAGAATTAATCCAGTGTGGTGCAAACAGTTTTATTAGAATTGGCAGCGCAGGGGCACTACATCCTGATATTTTGGTTGGTGATTTAATAATACCAATAGCGGCAGTAAGAGAAGATGGAGCATCAAAGATGTATGTATCTGAGAATTTCCCTGCGGTTTCTGATCACAACTTGCTGAAAGTATTAATCAATACAGCCGAAAACTTAGGATATAAATATTATAGCGGAATTATAAGGAGTCATGACTCTTTTTATACTGATAAACAACAAAAAATAATTAATTATTGGGCAGACAAGAATGTTATAGCATCTGATATGGAAACAGCAACTATATTTACAATTGCTAAACTTCGTGGGGTAAAAGCTGCTGCAGTTTTAAATACAGTAGTAACATCTGATGGAGATGTAAGACAGGGAATTTCAGATTTAGTGAATGAAAAAAATAATGCAAAAGAAGGAGAAAAAAGAGAAATAATTCTAGCTTTAGAATCGTTCTACAGAGATTATTTAACTGAAAATATGCTTATTCAATAACAAGATTCTGTCATTCAACCTTACAATTCAATTAACAAAAATTCTACAACACAAACCCTTGACTAATAGAAATATTTATTGTATACTAATAATCGCGCTACAAAATGTAGCAAAAAACAATGTGGCCCCTTGGTCAAGCGGTTAAGACACCGCCCTTTCACGGCGGTATCAGGGGTTCGAGTCCCCTAGGGGTCACCATAAATAAGGGCCCATAGCTCAGCGGTAGAGCGACCGGCTCATAACCGGTTGGCCCCAGGTTCGAATCCTGGTGGGCCCACCAAAAAAAATATGGAGAGATTCCCGAGTCGGCCAAAGGGGGCAGACTGTAAATCTGCTGGCGACGCCTTCGGTGGTTCGAATCCACCTCTCTCCACCATAAATTTTGGGGTGTAGCCAAGTCGGTAAGGCACGGGACTTTGGCTCCCGTATGCGTAGGTTCGAGTCCTGCCGCCCCAGCCATGGG
>DUOC01000014.1 GCA_012839065.1 Thermoanaerobacterales bacterium
ATCAGTATTTTCAGAATGCTTTATTTTATTTTTTTAAATATTCTTCAAACAATTTTTTATTCCTTCTTTTTATTGCCAATATTTTATAAATTCGAAATCAAAATATTTTAATATTATATAAAATATTACAAATACATAAAACACATTGTTTAATTTATTACTGTAGAAAAGTATATAAGTATATGATATACTAAATCACGGGAATTTCAAATACTTTTTTAAAAAATGGGAATTATGGAGGAGAAGTCCTTGAAATATAAGTTATTAGCACTTGATATTGACGGTACTTTGCTTAACAGTAAGCATAAAATAACTAAAAATGTAAATAAAGCTTTAAATAAAGCAAAGGAAAAAGGTACAGTTGTTACTCTTGCTACTGGCAGATTTTACGGTAGTGCTTTACGTGTAGCAAAAAATGCCGGAGTTAATGCGCCTATTATAGCCAATGATGGGGCTCAAATCCAAAACGTATATACAGGTGATTTGATTTACTTTAAACCTGTAGAATTAGAAATTGCACAGGAAATAATAAGGATTATTGGACGCTATCCGTTAGAATTACAAGTATTTACTAAAGATTTGAGAATTTATGCCGGTAAGGGTTTTAGATTAAAAAAGTTTAAGAATGCTTTAATGAGGAGATATTTATCTGCAGCTGGTTGTTATAATTATATAAGGGATTTTGTTTTTGCACCCGTAATTAATGCCGGAAATTTAGAGAATGTACTGAAAATAATGGAAGAACCCCCTGCCAAATTGGTCGTAAATGGTACAGCTGAAACAATGCAGGAATTTAAGAATATATTAGTTAAAGAGTTTTCAGGAGAGATTTCGATGACTACAGCCATAGAAAATTATATTGATATTTTAGCATATGGTGTATCAAAAGCACATGGATTAGAAATACTTTCAGAGCATCTTGGCATATCCCGTGAAAACATTATTGCCGCCGGTGATAATTATAATGATATAGAAATGTTAGAATATGCAGGTTTAGGTGTAGCTATGGGAAATGCACCTGATATAGTTAAGGATAAGGCTGATATGATTACTGATTCTAATGATAATGATGGGCTGGTAAAAGTTATTGACAAATATATTTAATAGCCGCTAAATGTATTAAAAAATTACAAATTTAGTATTAATATTATATTCTACATATTATAATAATATGAAGGGTAATCTAAATAAGAAACCATAAAAGGAGGTTTTTATTCAATGAAGGTATTTGTTGATCAGGATTTATGCATAGGATGCGGCCTGTGTATCGATACGGTTCCCGAAGTATTTGATTGGAACGATGAAGAAAGGGCTGAAGCAATAGAAGAAGAGGTCCCCTCCGATTATGAAGATGACGCAATAGAAGCTATAGAGAATTGTCCTACTGATGCTATACAAGAAATTGAATAGCCAAAATGCCCGGCTTTTTAGCCCGGGCATTTTTCTATATAATACTTTCTATACAATACCGCTCGCTACCCCTTCTATAAATACCTGCCTGTATTCATCACCTTAATAATTTATAGGTGCCTATATGCGGCTGTTGGCAACCTGTGGGTATTC
>DUOC01000134.1 GCA_012839065.1 Thermoanaerobacterales bacterium
AATATTTCCTCACCTTGGTTTGCGATAAACATGCATATTATTATAGTTAAAAATATGCACATTATATGGGGAAATATTTTTTTCAGAGAATACATTATACTCACCCCATTTTTTATGTGTCTTGAACTGCAAATTATAAAGTCAATGTTTTAAAGGATCAATAATAATTTTGAATCTATCTAATAAGTATTTTTTCACTTATATTTAAATTTATACTCATAAAAAATGGGATTTGATTTTTTTTACATTTAGATATAATTGTATTTCATTATAGAAGCTATAAATTCATTGTTATTTTTTGTTTTTGATAATTTATCAATAAAGGTTTCGGCAGCTTCTAAAGTGCCAAGGGAATGCAGTGCTTTCCTGAGGGACCATACCGCTTCAAGTTCATTGGGAGTGTATAGAAGTTCTTCTTTTCGTGTGCCAGATCTTTTAATATCAATAGCCGGGAACAACCTCTTCTCTAATAACTTCCTATCCAGATGTAATTCCATATTACCCGTTCCTTTAAACTCTTCATAAATAACTTCATCCATCCTGCTTCCTGTATCTACCAATGCAGTTGCCAAAATCGTTAAGCTTCCACCCTCTTCGATATTTCTAGCAGCTCCAAAAAAACGTTTCGGCTTATGTAGAGCACTAGGATCAAGACCGCCTGATAGTGTTCTCCCTGTGGGGGGAACAACAAGGTTATTAGCCCTTGCCAGCCTCGTTATGCTGTCAAGAAGGATAACCACATCTTTACCGGACTCTACTAACCTTTGTGCTCGCTCAAAAACCATATCTGCAACCCTTATATGGTTTTCCGGCAGTTCATCAAATGTTGAGCTTACTACTTCACCTTTTACCGAACGCTGCATATCAGTTACCTCTTCGGGCCTTTCGTCAATAAGAAGCACAATTAATTCTATTGAAGGATAATTAATTGAAATACTGTTAGCTATTTGTTTTAAAAGTACAGTTTTGCCTGCTTTTGGAGGTGCAACTATAAGCCCACGCTGTCCAGCCCCTATTGGAGATATTAGATCTATTATACGGGTGGAAATTCCCTCTGAAGAAGTCTCTAAGGTGAGCCTTTTATTGGGGTAAATAGGTGTCAAAGAATCGAAGTGATACCGAGATAAGGCATGTTCAGGGTCAAGTCCGTTTACCGCATGAACATGTAACAATGCCCTATACTTCTCGTTATCTTTGGGGGGTCTAATCTTTCCCGAAACCAAATCACCCGTCCGCAGATTAAATCTTCTAATCTGAGTTTGAGAAATATAAATATCCTCAGAACTGGGTAGGTAATTATCTATTCTTAAAAATCCATATCCGTCAGGTAAGATTTCTAAAACACCTTGAGAAAACATCATTCCATCTTTTTCTATTTCAGTCTCCATGATCTTAAAAATCAGCTCTTTTTTTCTGTACTTGTAATACCCGGGGATATTAAGTTCTTTTGCAATTTGATGCAGTTCTGATATAGTCTTCTTTTCTAATTCGGATATATCCAATCCTTCACCTCCATTCGAAAAAGATTTAACCCAAGAATCACTATTTCAAATCTTTAACTTTTTCCCAATCTGATAGAAAACGTTCTATACCTATATCTGTCATAGGATGTCTCGTCATTTTAACTAATACATCATAAGGACATGTAGAGATATGAGCCCCTGCCTTTGCTGCTTCAATAACATGCATAGGATGACGTATACTAGCAGCTATAATTTCTGTCTTTATATCATAATTATAAAATATTTGAGCAATATCAGCAACCAGCTCCATACCGCATCCGCCTACATCATCAAGGCGCCCCACAAAAGGGCTGACAAAAGATGCCCCTGCCCTTGCAGCAAGCAGCGCCTGATTAGCAGAAAAAATTAAAGTTACATTAGTCTTGATACCTTCTTTGTGCAAAATATTTACCGCCTTAAGCCCATCTATGGTCATAGGTATCTTTACTACCACATTCCCGGCAAGTGAAGACAAAACTCTAGCCTCTTCTACCATTCCTTTAAAATCAGTGCTTATTACTTCAGCACTTACCGGTCCTTCCACTATTCCGCATATTTCTTTAACAGTCTGATGGAATTCCCTGTTTTCCTTCGCAATTAAGGTAGGGTTCGTAGTAACTCCTGAAAGAACTCCCCAACTATTTACTTCTTTTATTTCGTTGACATTAGCAGTATCAATAAATAATTTCAAACATACTCCTCCTTTATTTTCAATATTTGATCAGCAGATACAACTATATTTTATAAGGTTAGCATAAATCTACTACATAAATTTATCACTCCTTCGTTGGGAACTTATATATTTAACTCTGAACGTAAGCATTTCGCTTTAGAGGTGCGATTTCCCTTCTTATTTGATCAATTTTTTTTAAACTTAATTTATCTCATCTCTAATCTGCCGTCTTTTATTCTGCACCAAATATTCGAGTCATCAGATAGATGATAACTCCTTAACCATTTTCCCAAATGAATTTGCTCTAGCTTAATATTTCCCCTTATTATACCTGCCGTTTACATTTACTTTAATATCAGCATATCCTTTATTCGCTACTTCCATACCGCATATTTCCTATAATTTGAACATCACCATCAAAATTTAGGCTGCAAAATCTCGTATCAACATCTCCATAATGAATATACAATAAAGCTGCTAAAAAGAGCGCCAATTAGGACGCTCCTGTATAAATATATAACGCTAATTTACGGCAGCCCGGCTGTCTTTGTTCTTTCTATCTAATCTGAAGACCCGTGGCTTTGCGTCCCAATCTTTCGATAGGTTTGCCTTTTTATATATTCAGTTTACATAAAATATAAAAAATTAATCTCCTTTTAACGGTAATAATATTGTAAAAGTAGAACCTTCCCCTACTTGGCTGTTTAATGAAATAGTTCCTTTATGATTTTCAATTATCTTTTTACATATTGCCAACCCCAATCCTGTACCTTCGTTTTTTGTTGTATAAAAAGGCTCAAATATTTTATCCATCTCATCAGGTGAAATCCCATGGCCGGTATCCTTGATCTCAGTTATAATTTCATTACCGTTAAATGAAGAAACTATAAACAATTCCCCGCCATCATGCATGGCATCAACAGCATTGTTAAACAGGTTCAAAAAAACTTGTTTAATATGTTCTGCATTCATTTTTATCTCCGGTATGCTTTCTGACAGAAGGGCTTTCACCGATATGTTATACATATTTGCTTTTGGTTCAATTAGCGATATCATATCCTTAATTATTAGATTGATGTTTCCAATAGTGTATTTAACATCGCTTGGCTTAGCAATAATCAAGAATTCTCTTATCAATTCAGTTAGACGATCTAGTTCTTTAAGGATTATGTTTGAATACTCTTTTCTCTTGTCTTCATCTTGAAAACTCTTTTCTAAAAGTTGAACAAATCCTCTTATAGCTGAAAGCGGATTCTTAATCTCATGTATAGTCCCAGCTGCAAGCTCTCCTGCTATTGAAAGTTTTTTTAATTCTTCAAACTTTTCATTTAGCATCTTTTCTTTTGTTTCATCTTCACAAAAAATTACCGGAAATGAATAATCTATTTCCTCTGTTTCAAATATGAATATATCTATTTCATAAACAGTTATATTATTCCCCTGATTAATAAAGATTTTATGATTTTTTTTACTAATTAAAAACTCATCTATGTCATTTTCTAAAAAAGCATCAACAATGCCGAAATCGCCCTTTGTCTCCTCTTTCAAAAAAGATTCTCTGTACATAACCCTACTCTCCTCTAAAATAAACTAGTTTCAGTAATCTGATCAGGCCCCTCAAATAATCCGCTTACCTTATCCTTTAATTCAAATACATCAAAGGGTTTAAGGAAATAGTATGAAGCACCCATATCTATAGCCTGTTCAACCATTTCCATTTCACCATAAGCGGTCATTATCACAACCTTAGTGTCGGGTATGATCGTTTTTAATTTTTTAAATATCTCTAAACCACTCATACCCGGAA
>DUOC01000135.1 GCA_012839065.1 Thermoanaerobacterales bacterium
AAGAATGCGGGTTATCTTTAACTATTTTACGTGCTTTTTCAACAGTTACAACATCATAAGGCAATGCAGCAACCTTTGAGGCTAAATTTGCAGCCGGTCTTAATGCTTTAAAAGGTTTAATAATTGCCATATAAAAATCCCTCCACTCCTGTTTTCTCCCTTTATTTTAACATACTTTTACTATTATAAATAAGATAGTTAAAAAGATGTTACATTAAAACATTATTGTGACAAATAGTTAGACAGGGCATATATCCCCTCGCAGATCTATAGTCAAAGCTATAAGCCTATGGAAGGACTTGATAGGGGGAACTATATTCCCAGAATTGGATTTTCCATATAGAGAAATAAAGTAGGGGATGAAGCACTATTGACATTAAAAATAAGGAGTTATATGCTTTAATTACTTACAACCCAAAGGTAGCAGGAGGTTAAATATATAATGGAATTAGATAAAAAATATAATGTTACAGGCATGACTTGTGCAGCATGTTCAGCAGCTGTTGAGCGTAGTGTAAAGGAGATTAAAGGTGTCAAATCTGTAACTGTCAACCTGCTGACAAATAGTATGCGTGTTAAATATGAAGAAGATCAGACAACAGATACAGATATATTAGAGGCTGTCAAAAAAGCTGGCTATGGAGCATCTCTAAATTCGGAAATAAATCAAATTCAAGATAGTAAAACAATTAATAATAACCCTATTACTGATGAAATAGAAGATATGAAGTTTCGCTTGAAAGCATCTATTTTATTTATGCTGCCTTTAATTTACATATCTATGGGACATATGTTTGGTTGCCCCTTACCATCTTTTTTATCGGGAATTGAAAATGCAGTTTCATTTGCATTTGCTCAATTTTTATTAGCCCTGCCAATTGTTTTTATTAACCGTGAGTTTTATATATTAGGGTTTAAAACTTTATTTAAAAGACATCCAAATATGGACTCTTTGATAGCTATTGGCTCTGGCACAGCTTTAATATATGGAATATTTGCTATTTTCCGCATGAGCTATGGACTGGGTACCAAGAATATGGAAATAGTTCATAAATATTATCATGACCTATATTTTGAATCTGCAGCCATGATCCTTACGCTTATCACACTGGGAAGATTTTTAGAGGCGCGTTCTAAAAGGAAGACATCTGATGCCATTAGAAAACTTATGGACTTAACACCAAAAACTGCTACTGTAGAAAGAAATGGTATAGAAGAGCAGGTTCCTGTAGAATTAGTCAAAACAGGGGATATTATAATAATAAAACCAGGAGATTCACTTCCGGTAGATGGTGTGATAATTGAGGGGCAGTCTTTTGTGGATGAATCTGCTTTAACCGGTGAGAGCATACCTGTGGAAAAACATGTGGGAGATCGTGTAAATGCAGCATCAATAAATCAATCAGGGGCATTTAAATTCCAGGCAACACATGTAGGTGCAGATACTACACTTTCAAAGATAATAGCGCTTGTGGAGGATGCAAATACCACAAAAGCTCCTATTGCAAAACTTGCAGATAAGATTAGCACTATATTTGTCCCTGTTGTAATGAGCATAGCACTATTTGCTACAGTAGGCTGGCTGATTACAGGACAAAGTTTTGAATTTGCGTTTTCTATAGGAATAGCGGTTTTAGTTGTTTCTTGTCCTTGTGCCTTAGGTTTAGCCACACCTGTTGCAGTTATGGTTGGTACGGGAAAGGGGGCTGAGTACGGTATACTTATAAAATCTGCAGAGGCATTAGAGGTGTTTCACAACGTGGATACCATTGTTATGGATAAGACAGGGACTTTGACAGAAGGAAAACCACGTGTAACCGGCATCGTACTTGGTGCTGTAGAGTCTGAAGAAAAATTTCTTGAGATAGCACAAGCACTAGAGAAAAACTCAGAGCACCCTTTAGCGCAGGCAATCCTAAATTATACAACGGAAAAAGGTATTATCTTAAAAGAGATAAATGGCTTTAATGCCGTTGCTGGTCGTGGTGTAGAGGGTTATTTGGACGGTTTTTTTTATTCGGCAGGCAATAAAAAATTCATGGAAGAAAAAGGAGTTTCTATTGAGGCAGTTGCAATATTATCTAACCGTTTTGCTGATGAAGGTAAAACTCCACTTTACTTTGCAAGAGATAATATATTGATGGGTGTTATTGCAGTTGCAGATGTGCCAAAAGCAACCAGCAGCCAAGCTGTAGAAAGGTTCAAAGAAATGGGTGTGAAAGTAGTAATGCTTACAGGGGATAATCAAAAAACAGCAGAGGCAATATGCTCACAATTAAAAATTAATGAAATTATAGCAGATGTATTGCCACACGAAAAAGACCAGAAGATACAGGCACTTCAACAGCAAGGACAAAAAATCGGTATGATTGGCGACGGGATTAACGATGCACCTGCTCTTGCAAGAGCAGATGTAGGAGTAGCCATAGGAGCCGGAACAGATGTAGCTATTGAATCAGCAGATATTGTGTTGATTAAAAGTGACTTAATGGATGCAGTTGGTGCAATGGAACTGTCCAAAGCAATCATTAGAAACATTAAACAGAACCTTTTTTGGGCATTCTTTTACAACGGATTAGGGATACCTATTGCAGCAGGTTTATTATATCCAGCCTTTGGAATTAAATTGACACCAATGATTGGTGCAATAGCCATGAGTCTGAGTTCTATTTTTGTAGTTACAAACGCACTAAGATTACGTAATTTCAAACCGACTTTGGCTAATACGGTAAATAAAACAATAGAAAAAAAAGAAGAAATTATATCGGTAACAAGGGTTACAATAAAAAATTCTCCCAAAAATGTAAAAGAACCTATAAAAAATATATGTGATAATAAAAACATTGAAGGTGAGGATTTAAACATGGAAAAGATTTTATATGTTGAAGGTATGAAGTGCAATAATTGTAAATTGCATGTAGAAAAAGCCTTGAATGGTTTAGATGGGGTTAGTGCAGAGGTGAATTTAGAAGATAATTCTGCTAAGGTATCATTAGATAAAGTTGTATCTGATGATGCCTTGAAGAAAGCAGTCGCAGATGCAGGCTATAAAGTAACATCTATTAAAAAGCAGATGTGAATTAAAAAACTCAACCAAGTTTATTTTTTCTTTTTATTATAATAGTTGTAATTAAAGCCGTTAATGGGATAGTTAATACTAATCAAATACTTCCCAATAAGGAACGAAATATCTCTGTAGCAATTATATCTAGATTCTCTTTCATCTATATGATAGTCGCATGTAGATAAATATTTCCCATAAATATACCAAATATAATCTGATCAACCTTAATTTCATAATTGGCTTAGCTTTTTCTTTGTTTCCCTGCATTTATTGACATATAATATAGATATCTAAATAATTTCTCATATGTTTTTTTCTACACCATCAAACTCAGAAATATGCCAAAATCTATTAACTGATAAACGGGCTTTTATAATATTTGCTTTTATTGCGAGATAGTTTTTCACATCAATCATCTCTAGTTTTTATTAAGCCATATTTCTGGTCATCTTTACAATATCACAGAATCGCGTGATAGTGTCAAGTTGTTGTAGGATAATGTTACAGTTAAGTAAACATTGGCAACTTTCCTTTATATGGAATTCTCCGTTTTGATTTATTACCAGTTATTTTCATATTGCCTAAAATCCATACCTTACCCACGTCTTTCTTTCCGGTTTCCTATACTGAAGTGCTTCGAGGATATGATCTTCTTTTATCAACTGTGATTCGTCTAAATCTGCAATAGTTCTTGCTAATTTCAGGATGCTTGTATATCCTCTGGCTGTTAATTTGAATTTTTCATAGGCTGTTTTCATCAGATTCTTTTCTTTGCTACCTAGTGAACAAAATTTATATATTTGATTAAGATTAAGCTGATTATTATATTTTATGTTCAGTTTATTGTAACGTTCTATCTGTAGCTCTCTTGCCCGCTCTACCCTCCTTCTTATTTCCTCTGAACTTTCGCCTTCGGTTTTGCTTTCTAATTCTTTGTAGGTAACTGCAGGAACTTCTACCTGCATATCGATCCTATCTAAAAGCGGTCCTGATATTTTGTTCTGATACCGCATAACCTGACTTACTGAGCAAATGCATTCTCTATGGGGATCCCCGTAGTACCCACACGCACACGGATTCATAGCTGCAACTAGTAAAAATTTGGCAGGATAAGTTATAGTTGCATTAACCCTGGAAATTGTAACCTCCTCATCTTCTAGGGGCTGTCTCAACACCTCTAATGCTTCACGGCTAAATTCAGGTAGTTCATCCAAAAACAGAACTCCATAATGAGAAAGCGTTATTTCACCCGGTTTGGGGATGCGCCCTCCACCAACCAAACTCGATACAGAGATTGAGCTATGAGGGGATCTGAATGGTCTAACCCTCATTAGACCGCTTCCTTTAGGTAAAAGCCCGGCGGTGCTGTATATTTTTGTTACTTCTAAAGCTTCATCGAATGTCATTCGAGGTAAAATAGAAGGCATACGTTTAGCTATCATCGTTTTCCCGGCGCCGGGCGGCCCGACCATCAGAATATTATGATTCCCGGCAGCTGCAATTTCAAATGCCCTTTTTAAGCTCTCTTGACCCTTTATATCTTTGAAATCCAGATCTGCATTTGGCAGTTCATGCTCTCTTGCAGGCAAAGTATAATGCTTTGGTTTATCTGTTCCGTTAAAAAAGTCAATAACTTTTTTGAGATTTTCCATCGGATAAACATCTAAACCTTCAACTATTGCTGCTTCATCTGCATTATCTACTGGGACTATAAAGCCTTTAAACCCTTTTTCTTTTAGCTCTAGCGCCATGGGCAGAACTCCTGTAACAGGTCTTATATCGCCATTAAGAGAAAGTTCCCCTGTTAATGCATATCCTTCTATTCTTTCCTGCTGAACTTGTTCAGTCGCAGCTAATATGCCTATAGCAATTGGTAAATCTAAACTTGAACCTTCTTTTTTCGTATCAGCCGGAGCCAGATTAATAGTTATCCTTCTAATTGGGAACTCATAACCTGTATTCCTTATAGCAGCTCTAACCCTTTCTTTTGATTCTCTAACCGAAGTGTCAGGTAAACCTACTAGATCAAAGGAGGGAAGGCCGCTTGATACATCTACTTCTACGTCTACTATATACGCATCAATTCCTAACAAAGAACAGCTCTCTACATGTGCAAGCACTGGCATAACCCCCTTTATCTACTAAAACGCGTTTTTAATATGATTGATCTCATATTTATTACCTTTTAAAATAACGCTTAATACATCAAACCGGCAGTTAAAATTATTTATATTTTTGCTTTTTAGATAAAAAAGGGCTATATCTCTAATCTTTTTTTGTTTCTTTTTATTTACAGCTTCTAATGGCAGACCAAATTCAATAGATGTTCTTGTCTTTACTTCCACAAATATGTACACCCCTTTATATAAAGCTATTATATCTATTTCTCCTAACGGACATCGGTAATTTCTCTCTAATATATTGTATTTTTCCCTTTTGAGATAACAAGCACAAAGTTCTTCGCCTTTTTTCCCTTTTTCTATATTGCTCAACATGTATTACACCTTCATATTAGTGAGATTTTATTTTAAAGCTTCTCCTGTGAATAGGGCACAGCCCATACTCCTTAATATTCTTAATATGCTCTCTTGTTCCATAGCCTTTATGTTTACCAAACCCATATCCTGGGTATATTTTATCATACTTCATCATAAGTTTATCTCTTTCCACCTTGGCAACTATAGACGCTGCAGCTATAGAAAAGCTTCTGCTATCTCCTTTAACTATACATCTGTGTGGAAAATCAAATATATTATTGTCATTCCCATCTATTAGAACATAATCTGGAGTTACCTCTAAACCCTCAACAGCATCTTTTATAGCCTTGATACTTGCATTCAAAATATTATACTTATCAATGTATTTCTCATCAACTACTTCAACATTTAAATAGAGTGCTTTTTCCTTTATTTTATGATAGAGCAGTTCTCTTTTCCTCGGCGAAAGTTTTTTTGAATCGTCTATTCCACTAATTATTATCCCTTTCGGAAATATTACTGCAGCAGCAACTACAGGTCCGGCTAAAGGCCCTCTCCCTGCTTCATCTACACCTACAACAAGCTTATAGCCAAGCTCATATGCTTTTTTCTCAAACAACAATAGATTGTTCAGCCTGGTTTTTTCTGATTCTACAGTTTTTTTAAATCTTGCAGCAAGTTCTTTTACCTTCTCCCTTGAATCAGTTGATAAAATGTCTATGTAATTTTCTGCTTCTGACAATTCTGCCGCCTGCAACAATTTGTTAATTTCTTTTAAGCTCATATTCTTCAAAAAGCATCACCTTTTTTTCTCATTCCTATGATTATCTTCTATAAATTTCTTTAAAATCCTTTTTGAACTAATATTATTAAAAAACAGACCAAAACGGTCTGTTTAAATAGTCCATAAACTTTTCATAAAGTTATCTAACTTATGAGTCCTAACCGGGCAAATGGCCAAATAATAAGTACGGCCTTTCCTTTTATATTTTTGAATGGTATATAACCCACTGATGGGAACCTGCTATCTCTGCTGTTGTTTCTGTTGTCTCCCAGTACAAAAAAGTGGTTCTCCGGTACTTTTTCAGGGCCAAAACTTCCATAGGTATCGCCAAAAATATAATCTTCCTCGATTTCCTCTTCGTTTATAAATACTTTGCCATCTCTAATTTCGACTATATCTCCTCCTACTGCAATAACACGTTTTATATAATCCAGTTTAGGGTTTGACGGATATCTAAAAACAATTATTTCACCTTTTTTAGGGGGTCTAATCCTATAAATAAACTTATTAACTGCAAGTCTGTCACCATCGTGAAGCGTAGAAAACATTGACTCCCCTTCAACCTGGAATATCTCCACTACAAAATTCCTTATTAATAAAGCTAAAATTATTGCAATTATAATTGCCTGTATCCATTCTTTCATTTCTGTATTTTGGCTATTTCCCATCACGTGTTACCCCTTCCAAAAAATAAACTATATTGAAGAGTAATTATAAAGGGACTGCATTACAGTCCCATTTATCTCTTCTCCTTAATTCTAGCAGCCTTCCCAATCCTATCTCTCAAGTAATACAATCTTGACCTTCTAACTTTCCCTTTCCTTATCACTTCTATACTGTGAATTTTTGGAGAATTAACCATGAAAGTTCTTTCTACACCAACACCATATGAAATCCGCCTAACGGTAAAAGTCTGGTTTAATCCGCTACCTCTTTTTCTTATTACTATCCCTTGAAATGCTTGGATTCTTTCTTTGCCCCCTTCAATAACCTTTACATTTACTTTTACAGTGTCCCCTGGGGCAAATGTGGGTAGATCTTTTCTCGAATAGCTCATTTCAACAGATTTTATCGGATCCATATTTCATTACCTCCTTTCATTACGGGCATCTCTCTTTTTTTCTAATTATAGGGAGTATAGCAACAAATTATTTTCCTTAAAACTAAGGATAATTATAACATATTGCTTTTTAAAAAACAATAATTATGGCTCTTTTAAGATTTTTTATCCTTTGTTGTATTAAATTCTAATCTTGATATTAAATCTTGTTCTATATCAGACAATGGATAACTACTTAACAAATCCGGCCTTTTTATTATTGTCCTCTTAATGGATTCAAAGCTCCTCCATTCTGAAATCAATTTGTGATTACCGGAATGAAGAACTTCAGGAACCTTATAGCCTTTATAAATTTCAGGTCTGGTATAATGTGGATATTCAAGTCTGCCATGACTAAAAGATTCTTCTTCAATAGATGAAGCTTCGCCTAATACTCCCGGTACAAGCCTTGCCACACAGTCGATCAGAACCATAGCCGGTATCTCTCCACCTGTCAGAACATAATCTCCTATTGATATTTCTTTATCTACTAAGAACTGCCTTATACGCTCATCTACACCTTCATAATGACCGCATATTACTATAAGGTGCCGTTTTCGTGACAGTTCCATTGCTCTTTCTTGATTAAATAACTCTCCTTGTGGTGTCATCAGTATTACGTATCTTTCTGATGGTTTTATATCTTCATATTTAACGATTATTGATTCAACGGCATTAAAAACTGGTTCGGGTTTCATTACCATGCCTGGTCCCCCACCGTATGGATAATCATCTACTTTCTTATGTTTATCAACAGAAAAATCTCTTATATCTGTTATATTTATTTTTAACAGCCCTTTTTCCTGCCCTTTTTTTATGATGCTCTCATTAAAGGGACCTATAAACATATCAGGAAATATTGTTAATACATCAACAATAAGCATCTATATCAAACCCTCGATAAGCTTTATTTTAACAAGCTTATTTTTGACATCAACCTCTTTCACTACATCTTTTATAGCAGGTATGTAGATCTGCTTGTTTTCATTCTCTACTACATATACATCATTACTGCCGGTTTTCATTACATCGTTAACTTTACCCAAATAATAACCGTCTATAGTGAATACTTGGCAGCCGATCAGCTCAAAGATAAAGAAATGCCCGGGTGGCAATTCGATTGCATCTTCCCGTTTTATCTTCAAGTAAAAATCCTTAATATTTTCAGCATCTTCAATGCTGTCTATCCCTGCAAATTTTATTATTACATTATTCTTATGGTACCATACATTTTCAATTTTAAAAGGTTTTAGCTCATTTCTAATATCCAAATAGACATAGTTAAGCCTCTTAAATCGCGTAATATCATCTGTAAGAGGCATAACTTTAACTTCTCCTTTATTGCCATGAGCAGATATTGTTTTACCTATAATCAGATAATCCATATATTCACCTTACCCGATTTTTTTAGGGTTAGGAGTTCCCTAACCCCCTTATTACAACACTCACCGTATTTTACTGAATTATTTCAACTACTACCCTTTTCCCTTCTTTGGCTGCTGCCGCTTTTACTAAAGTCCTTATAGCTTTTGCAATCCTGCCCTGTTTCCCTATAACCTTCCCCATATCATCAGGATTTACTTTTAACTCCAGTATGATCGACTGTTCACCTTCAACTTGATTAACATATACCTCATCAGGACGGTCTACAAGTGCCTTTGCAAGAATTTCTACAAGTTCCTTCAAAAAAACACCCCCTAACTATTGTCTTTCTCGCTGTCAGATGAAGTTTTTAGCATATCATATATACCATTCTTTTTAAACAGAGTTCTAACAGTATCAGACGGTTGAGCTCCTCGCTTTAACCACTCAATAGCTTTTTCGCTATTAATCTGCACTTGGGCAGGTTTTGAAATAGGGTTGTAATAGCCAATCTCCTCAATAAATCTCCCATCTCTTGGGGTCCTTGAATCTGCAACAACCAAGCGGTAAAAAGGGGCTTTTTTTGCTCCCATTCTCTTTAATCTGATCTTCACAGCCAAAGCAATCACCTCCTATCAAATTTAGTATAATAATTATATATTGGAATAATACTGAATTAGAAAAACGGAATTCTACCTTTACGGGCTCCTTTTCCCATATCACCAAATTGCTTCATTAGTTTCTTTGTTTGATGAAATTGTTTTAAAAGTCTATTTACATCTTGTATTTTAGTACCACTTCCTTCTGCTATCCTTCTCCTTCTGCTGCCGCTAATTATAGAAGGATTCTTGCGCTCGTCTTTGGTCATTGACTTTATAATAGCTTCTACTTTGACAAGTTCACTGTCATCAATATTTATTCCCTTAAGTTTACCTACATTAAAACCGGGTATCATTTCTATAATATTATTTAAAGGACCCATTCCTTTAACTTGCTGAAGCTGCTCTAAAAAGTCATCAAAAGTAAACTGCTGGCTCTTTATTTTTTTCTCTAACTCTTTCGCTTTCTCAATATCTATATTATACTGAGCCTTTTCAATTAATGTCAGCACATCACCCATACCAAGTATCCTGGAAGCCATCCTATCAGGATAAAAAGGTTCTATATCTTCAAGCTTCTCGCCCATGCCTACAAATTTAATCGGACATTTCGTGACAGCTCTTATTGAAAGGGCCGCTCCTCCCCTTGTATCTCCATCAAGTTTTGTTAAAATAACACCATCAATTCCTAATTGATCATTGAAATTTTCAGCAATATTTACAGCATCCTGTCCGGTCATTGAATCTACTACTAATAATATCTCATGAGGATTTATACTATTCTTCATTTCGACCAATTCGTCCATCATGTCTTTGTCTATATGCAGCCTTCCAGCAGTATCAATTATAACAACATTCATTCCTTTCGACCGTGCGAATTCGATAGAAGCTTTTGCAATATCTGCGGGATTGATATCCTCGCCCATGGAAAAGACAGGTATATCCAGTTTTTCTCCTACTATTTGCAGCTGTTTTATTGCTGCAGCCCTATAAATATCTGTTGCAACAAGTAAGGGAAATTTTCCTTGTTTTTTTAAGTAATTAGCTAGTTTACCTGCTGTTGTAGTTTTACCTGATCCCTGAAGTCCAACCAACATAAGGATATTTATTTCTTCAGTAAGTTTAATTTCGGATTTGGTCTTCCCCATTAGATCAGTAAGTTCTTCATTGACAATTTTAATTACCTGCTGGCCTGGAGTAAGACTGTTCATGACTTCCTGCCCTATTGCTCTTTCTGTTACATCATCAACAAAATTCTTGACGACTTTAAAGTTCACATCTGCTTCCAGCAGTGCTAGCTTTATTTCACGCATAGCCTGTCTTACATCTGCCTCAGTCAGTTTGCCCTTGCCTCTCAATTTTTTAAAAGTATCTTGTAATTTATGGGTTAATCCTTCAAAAAGCATACCTTAACCCCCTGTAATTTTTTTATATAAGTTCTTTAACGAGTTTCTTTATTTTTTCAATTTCAAGATTTAAATCATCTTCATTTAGAGCAGAGCTTCCCAGTGTTGTTAACATATCATAAATTTCCTGTAGTTTAAATTTCTGAGTTTGAAATTTTTTTACAAGCCCCAGCTTTTCTTCATATTTTTTCAAGATCTTTTCAGCTCGCTTAACTATATCATAAACTCCTTGTCTGCTGATCGAATATTGTTCTGCAATCTCTCCAAGAGAAAGATCATGGTTATAATATAATTCTATAAACTCGGACTGTCTCTTTGTAAGAAGTTTTCCATAAAAATCATAAAGTAAGTTTACTTCTAAAAAAATTTCAATTTTATCTTTCGTTATATCATCACTTTTGTACTGCATGTTAAGGTTTACCCCTTTACATTAATATTTTAACTTTACACAGTTAAAAAGTCAATATAATTTTATTTAAAATAAAGCATTAACAAAATCTACAGGATTAAATTGCTGTAAATCTTCTATAGTTTCACCAATTCCAATCAATTTAACAGGGATATCTAATTCTAGAGAAATTGATATTACAATTCCACCTTTCGCAGTCCCGTCTAATTTCGTTAAGGCAATACCATCTACACCTATTGATTCGTTAAATAATTTCGCCTGTGCAAGTGCATTTTGCCCTGTTGTGGCATCTATAACTAATATAGTCTCGTGTGCAGCTTCCGGGTAT
>DUOC01000136.1 GCA_012839065.1 Thermoanaerobacterales bacterium
AGCCTGTGGGTTTTTAAGGGGCGTAAAATAATCAGCAATATTGCCATGTAATAAATGCTCTACAACAGACATTATATTAAATGAAATAGCACCGATCCACATCATTGAATAAGTAAGCTCATATGGAGTAAACTGCTTTGAAAGTTTACGGGAGAATACATTATATATCCCTTGTGAAATAACAGCACAAAAAATCATCAAAGTTCCAAAAAGATTACCGCCAACACCTGTAATACTCTCCTTCATAACAACCATAAATATTGCTCCAAATACAGTTAAACTGACAAAACAAAATTGAATAAATGTAGGCTTTTCCTTAAGCACAACAGCCCCCAGAAGAGTCGTAACAACCGGCACAACAGCAATAAACATACCGGTTTCAGAAGTTGATGTGTACTTTATACCTAATGCTTCAAACAAAAAATAGCATACAGGTTCAGTCAAACAAAGGAGTATAACCGCAATCAAATTCTTCCCCTTAAAATTTACCTCAATTATACCAAAAACCCGCAGCGCACCAAATATTAACGCTGAAAGTAAAAACCTTAATGCAAGCAGATGCACAGGGCTTAATATATCTAGCCCGGACCCGGTAAATAAAAAAGAATGTCCAAACAGTACTGCCATAATTAGCCCTAATACAATCAGCATATACTCGTTCTCTTTTGCCATATATATACCTGCTTTCTTAGTAGATATATTATGTATTTAATATAACAACATTATTTTATATGAGATTGTTTTGTGTGTCAATTCACAAGCAGGTTCAAATCCCTTATTTACCTTCACTACAGCCCAAATCTCATTTGAAATCTACAGGTCTTATCAAAGATTAACAAAATAAAGATCCACCAGAGATCAATTAGTTTATATGAGCTCCTTCTGCAGTTTTCTCATCTATAACCTCTCCTTGAAAATAGTTGGTTCCCCATACCCCTATTAAGATCATAACGACACCCACAGCGTTAAACCAATAGAAAGCCTCGTTTCGGAATAACACACCTGCAATAATAGATACTACAGTTATGAGATTAAAGAAAACCGAAGACCTGGCTGCCTCCATTACCGATAACATATAATTTAAAAGAAAATAACCTAAAACAGAGCATGCACCACCAAGATACAATATAGAAATCAATATATTTGTATTTTGTAAAGGTAGGAAAAATTCTGACAAATTACCATTTATTAAATGTTGGATTACAGCTATACAAGTAAAAACTGCCGCAGCGCTCCACATCATAACATAGGTTATTTCAAAAGGATTAAACTGATTTGAACTCTTACGTGATAAAATATTGTAGTAACCTGAAGAAATTACCGCACAAAAAACTAAAGCCGTACCGAAAAGATTACTGCCTATACTTATATTTTCCTTCATAATAATCATAAAAATAGCCCCTGCAACGGACAAAACAATAAAACCGGTCTGGGCAGTTGTAGGTCTTTCGTTAAGTATTAATACCCCTAAAATAGTCGTAAAAACCGGTATCAGAGCTATAAACATCCCTGCTTCAGAAGAAGACGTCAATTGTACACCAAATGTTTCAAATATAAAATAAAGTATCGGTTCAAAAAAAGATAAGATTAAAAGAGGGGTTATGTTCTTACCTTTTAGATTGATTTCAATTAACTTGGTAGTTTTCAAAATTACGAATAAGAATGTAGACAATAAAAACCTTAACGAAAGCAAATGTATAGGGTTTAATATAGTCAACCCTTCACTGGTAAAGAAAAAAGAAAGCCCGAAAATTATTGACATCAAGGTACCCATCAAGATAGGTAAATATGCTTTTTGAGCATTCATTACTAATACCGCCCTTCTATAATGTTCCTATCTAATCCGGCTTTTTTAATACTCTCTACAGTTAATAAGCATCTTCCTTTCTGTAATAGTTTGTTCCTCACACACCAAATAAAATGAAGAACAGTGCCCTCACCGTTCCACATTGTAACACCATTATTGCCCTTCTTTAATTGTTATAGAACTCTTATAGACTTTGTTTTTAGGTATGCCTCTGTCTCTTGCCGTAAGTTTAACGGCTTCTTTTTTGCTCTTCCCCGATTTCATATACATAAGTATATGTTCTTCCACAGAAAGCCCTTCCCATTTATTTGCATCATTATTTTCAACTTCCTCATTTCCTGCAATCACTAAAGTAAATTCACCCCGGGGTTTATCCGTATTAAATTTTTCAATAGCTTCTTTCATGTTCCCTCTAAAAACCTCTTGATACATCTTAGTAAGCTCTCTTACAACAGCTATTTCCCTGTTACCTAAAATTTTTAATATAGTTCTTAGAGATGCAGCAAGCCTGTGTGGTGCTTCATATAAAATTATAGTTCTTGTCTCTCTCCTTAATTTCTCCAGTAATACCTCTTTTTCCTTCTTATTTTTAGGAAGAAATCCTTCAAATACAAATCTATCAGTGGATAACCCTGAAACTGTAAGGGCGGAAATACATGCAGACGCCCCAGGTATAATATCAACATTGATATTCTCACTTACAGCCTTTTTAACTAAATCTGTGCCCGGATCAGATATACCCGGGGTCCCCGCATCAGATACAACAGCAATATCCTTACCGCTCTTCAGCAATTCTATAAGCTTATCTCCTTTTTCTATTTTGTTATGTTCATGGTAACTGGTAATAGGTGTCTTTATATCATAATAATTAAGCAGCTTTATCGTATTCCTCGTATCTTCTGCTGCTATTAAGTCAACCTCCTTAAGCACCCTCAGCGCCCTCAATGTTATATCCTCTAAATTACCAATAGGGGTAGCACAGAGATACAATATCCCCTTATCTACCCCTCCATGTTCCATTTTAGTTGTCCTCCCATTATCAACTTCCAATTAGATACACCTACCGCTTAATTTCCCAAATTGTCTATTATATATAGTATAACACTAAAAGTCTGCAAAAAAATATATTAATAATTAGAAGTAAGTTCGTATGGATAAGCCTCTATACCACCTTCTAATACCCATAATTTTTTAAACCCAAGGGAACTTAAAATCCTTGAAGCCAGATAAGCCCGTTTGGCAATATCGCATATTAATATAACTTCTTTATTCATATCTATTTCTGCATACCTCGTTTTAATCTCCGTTAAAGGTATATTCTTTGAGCCCGGTATGAGCATTAAATCAAATTCATCTTCATCTCTTGTATCTATCAGAATATATTCACTGTTATCTTTAATGCTCTGAAATTTAGTAGAACTTATAGTATTAAATTTCCCCTGCACTTTGTTGTTGAAAACGATTGCAGCCAGGCTGACAGCACCTATAGGAGTAGAAAATACCGGACTATAGGCTAAATCTATATTTATCAAATCTTCCACGCTGCTCTTAAAATATACTGCCGTTGCTATTGTATCTACATATTTATCACTCGGTCCCTTCCCAAAAACCTGTCCCCCTATTAATATATAATCCTGCCCTTCCCTTTTAGCGATTAATTTAATCGTAGTACGATTGCTGCCCGGAAAATATTTAGGCTTATCATCTGTAGTTATAAGTATCGTTTCTATATCATACCCTAATCTGTCAGCCTCAAATTCAGAAAGCCCTGTTTTGGCAATATTTAAATCGAAAAATCGCATAATAACAGTTCCCAATACCCCTTTAAAAGACATTTCCCAATCAGCAGCAATATTATTACCACAAATACGCCCCATTTTATTTGCAGTTGAACCCATTGGGTAAAAGCCTGACATCCCTGACAACATATTCCGACTCTGAACACAGTCTCCAACTGCATATATATCCGGAATATTTGTTTCCATAAAAGGATCTACTTCAACTGCTCCTCTGTCAGTTAATTTTATTTCTGTTCCTTCTAAAAAACCTGTATTAGGTCTTACCCCAATAGATACAATTAATAAATCAGTATCTATGATCCTTTTGGTCGTCTTCAGCTGTCTAATAAAACCCTTATCATCAGTTATCACTTCTGTTATTTGGTCATTAGTTAAAACAGATATCCCTTTACTCTTAATGTATTTTTCTATATTTAGTGCGATTTCATTATCAAAATTAGGTAAAATATGATCTTGAAGCTCTATTATACTCACATCCATATGGGATTTAGCAAGATTCTCCGCTATTTCTAATCCGATAAAACCTCCCCCTACTATAGCTGCACTCCTAACTTGATTATTTTTCATATAATCGGATAACTTAATAGCGTCAGATACACTTCTTACAGTAAACATATTAGGTGCATCCAGTTTAAGATTTGGTGGTACAAGAGGGGATGCACCCGTTGCTATAACTAATATGTCATATTCTATTTCTATGGTTGTATTATTAACTAGATTAATTGCCTTAATCTTTTTTTGTTTTGGATTAACTTCTACAGCTCTATGTTTCGTTAATATATTAATATCAAACATTGTTTTTAGTTCAAATGGGCTTTTTATAATAAGCTCCTCATAATCTTTGACTTCTCCTCCCAGATAGTAGGGTATGCCGCAGGCAGCATAGGATATAAATTCTTCATCAGTTATAATAGTAACATCCATATCCGGGTTTTCCCTTTTAGCTTTTAAGCCGGCTTTTGTGCCAGATGCAACTCCTCCAATGACAAGTAGATGTTCCATCAATTTCCCCTCCTAATAACAGTAAATTTGAAATGAAAATATGATTAAATGAAATAGTCAGGAGCATAACAACCCTTGCCCCTGACTATTTGTTTGCTTTAGCATTTATTAGTCTTTTTACCGGGCAGACAATTTGCCTTATCTCCATGACAATCTATGCAGCATATAAATGCAGCCTCTGTATCACCTATGTTAACCAGTGCATGCTCTTCAAAGGAAGGAACATAAATTGTATCATAAGGTTTTACAGTTTTTTCTTCTCCGCCCGATTTGAATAATATATCTCCTTTCAATATAAAAACTGCTTCAACATATTTATGACCATGAATCGGTATCTCACTTCCGGGAGCCATCGTAAAATATCTGACTGCAAAATTATGAAGATAGGATTCGTCACCAATTGCCTTATGCGTCAGCCACCTAATTGTTACTCCATCTACATCAATCGATTCTCCCTTATATTCCAACTGTGATACGGGAATTTCTTTTACCTCATCAAAAGATCTAACAATCATATTACCATCACCTCCATAATAGATCTATATTTTTAAATATCAAAATCCGTTTATTCTATCCTTAATCCGTCAAGACCATTTCCATGACAGGGCAGCAAAACATCTGCAATAGTCTTCATCCTCAATGTGCTGTTATAAGCCTGATTAAGGTCTGTTGCAATACTGGGTGAGAATACCTCCCAGTGAGCAAAAGGATGCCCTTCCGGCAGAACCTTTGCCGGTTCTTCAAAGGTATCAAATGTGCAGCAAAAACCCGGAATTACAGCTTTGCCTTCCTTCGTATTTACCGCCACAGACTGTGTGCCTGGTGTATGCCCCGGAGTGTGCAGAATTGAAATACCCGGATATATTTCATAATCTCCTCTTATTAGTCGGACCTTCCATCCTTCAAACAATTCCGGCGGATAGTATTGAGCTTGGAGAGGATGTGGTGCCTTTGAAAAAATCCATTCCTCTTCTTGAACATATACATCTGCATTCTTGAATTGGGAGGTATATCCACAGTGATCATGATGCAGATGAGTTTGGATAATTATCTCTATATCATCAAAAGTCAATCCTTCTTTTCCTAAAGCTTCTTCTAAAGTCTGAAAGTCAACACCTTTCCCGGGCCAATATTTTTTCATCAAGTCTGCCCAAGACCCCGTATCTACAAGGATTTTTTTCGGAGCCCCTTCAATTAAAAATCCAGCTACTTCAAGCTTAATGGGCGTGCCGGGGAATGCCATATAGGTAAAACCTGACTTATCTGCTTCTAATGTACCTAAAACCAAAGGCTTTATAATATATTCCTTTTAAAATCCCTCCTACAGTTGATTGATGCTTACATGAATAGCTTTAAAATCTATATAAGGTTTAGATCCTTTAATATATTTATTAGTTTACTATCACGCCACTTGGTAATATCATTTATTGTATTTGTTCCGATTTCTTCTTTTAAACCGGAAGCTAATATCTCACCCGTATCATCAGGAAATATATCCCAAGTAGCCATATCAGCCAACCATGTTTCAAATGATCCCTGGAGTTGTGATAAAAATCCGTTAATCCCTTTATCACCGCCTCCTAAATGAAATATCATATTTGGCCCCATCAGCGCCCAGCGCAAACCTGGGCCATAGCATACAGCCGAATCAACATCTTTCACAGAGCAAACACCATTAAGCACTAAGTCTATACATTCTCTCCATATAGCTGCCTGAAGCCTGTTTGCAACATGCCCAGGAACTTCTTTATTAATTATAATAGGAATTTTCCCTATACTCTTATAGAAACTGGCCGCTGTTTGGACTGATTCTTCACTCGCTTTACCTTTAACTATTTCCACTAAAGGAATCAAATGAGGTGGATTGAAAGGATGAGCTACCAAAACCCTATCCGGATATTTTGAATACTGTTGAAGTCTTGTTGCTAACAAACCTGAACTGCTGCTTGCGTATATAACCTTATCTGAAGTATATTTATCAACTTCTTCAATAATCTTTTCCTTAACATCATATCGTTCTAAAACAGATTCTTGAATAAACTCTACATCAGATACAGCCTCAGAAATATTTGTAGTAAATTTAAGTAATTTTCTTGATTCCTGCATTTGTTCTTCATTTATCACACCATATACTAAAAGACTTCTCAAATGTCCCATAATTTGCTCTTCGGCTTTTTTAAGTATTTCATCATTAATATCCTGGATATTAGCACTAATCCCTTTTGTAACAAAATACGCAGCCCAGCTCGAACCTATAGTACCTGCTCCAATACAAGCAACACGTTTAATATTTGCTGTATTCAATTAAATCACTCCTTATGCATTTTGAATTCAGCTATTTATATCTAGGCCATAAGGGACTTGGGCATACTCCTCTTTCAAAAGTTTTCTTATCATGAAGCGTAATTATATAGTCTGCTTCTCTTTTTACTCTAATCATGTTTTGGTATGCTATTTCATTATCTACATGGAGTCCGGGCACAAGAACTTCAGGCCATAATGCCTTAAACTCATCAGCTGGATTAAAGTTGTCCTCATTACAGCAGATACCACAAATTATTACTCTACCTTCTTTGGTATCTACAGCTATTGATTGTGAGCCTAGGGTATGCCCTGGAGTATAAAGTAATGATATACCGGGAAATAATTCTATAACGTCACCATCAACAATAGTAGGATTTATACCTTCTACATATTTTGGATTATACAGTGCTCTATAACATGCAGGCGGATTATGACAAGTATCCCATTCATCTTTTTGTACTATTGATTTTGCATTTTTGTATAAACTGGCAAGAGTGCAATGGTCGTGGTGAAGTTGAGTGTAAATAACAATATCAATATCTTCCGGCATCAATCCTACAGCTTCTTTTAGAGCTTTTGGCATAGGGTTTATTTGCTCACCGGGAAAACCAAGACTGTGAAAATCTTCAACAGTTGGTCCTGAATCCACCAAAATATTATAACCCTCTACACCTTTGATAAAAAGACATCCAGCATGCAATTCCATACTTTGATCATAATTCAGGGTATACGTAAATATACCCTTGGAAATTGGATATGCGAACATAACATGAATTGGAATTATTTCATAATCATACGGCTCCCATTTTGGCAAAACTGCTTTTTGTTTTTGAAATGTATTCATTTTTATCCCCCTTTATTTTTTAATATTAATTATATTATTGATTGATTATCTTTAGTAATAAATTCCATCTAATTCCAAGAATAAGATCGCCAATTGCTGCTACTGATTATTTTAAATATGCATAATTCATGCCAATAGAAATAGTATGACTTTTCTTAACTTTCTTAAAAATAAATGCAAAAAGACATATGCGTTCTTGCATATGTCTTTGCGTTTTTACTATGCTTGTCTTATTTATAGCTCTTCCGGATATTATATTTCTTCATTTTTCGTACTACTGTAGATATATCTACATCTAAAACTTCCGCACATTCTTTAAGTGTTCTTGTTGAGTTTATAGTCTCCAGTAAATAGTATTTTTCTGCTCTATCCATAAAATCTCTTAATGATTCCTTTGTATTTTCAGCACCAGTTATTTCATCGGGCAAATTAAGAGTTTCTTGTTGTTCCTCCATATCTTTTAAAACAAGCACAGGATCTAATAATAAAAGCCTTTCAACTATATTTATAAGTTCTCTCACATTCCCCGGCCAATCATAGTTTAAAAGTTGTTCATAGACATTCGGGGGTATCTCTTTCTTAATATCGTATTTTTTTAAAAAGAAATTCTCATAAAACTTAACTAAAGGTATAATATCTTCACGTCTTTCTCTTAAGGGCGGAATTGTTAGAGGTATAACATTTAATCGATAATAAAGATCCCTTCTAAATAGATTCTTCCTTATCTGTTCTTCAAGATTTTTGTTTGTTGCCGATATTATCCTTATATCAACAGGCTTATATTCTGTTCCCCCTATCCTTTTAACCTTTTTATCCTCAAGAACATTTAACAGCTTTGACTGCAAATTGAAAGGCATTTCTCCTATTTCATCTAAAAATAATGTCCCCTTATCAGCTAATTCTATAAGCCCTACTTTCCCTTCTACATTTGCTCCGGTAAAAGCCCCTTTTTTGTATCCAAAAAGTTCTGATTCCAAAAGATTTTCAGGAATACTGCTGCAGTCAATCTTTACAAACTTCCCCTTATTAGATCGTTCGCTTAAATTATGGATAATCTCAGCAATCAAACTTTTACCAACACCTGTTTCACCTAAAATTAAAACATTTGCATCATGTCTCGCCAATGTTTCTATCAATTCTACTAGTTGATTCATAGATTTACTTCTATACACAAGCCCGTATTTTATCTTACTTGTCTCAAAAATCTTATTGCTCTTTAGAGTTATTAACTCCGTTCGGTATTGATTTAGCAGCTTTTTCGAGGCTCTGAGCTCTGCTTCCATCTCCTTTAACTTTGATATATCTCTGAAGCTTAATACTACATAACTAATTTGGCTATTATCATCTAATACCGGGGTGCCGGTAGCAAGTATTTCTTTACCCGTTTTATAATACGTAATGATTTGCGAACATGGTTTCTTTGTTTCTATAATTTCTAAAAGGGGAACACTTGAAAGCCAACCCTCATTATAGAAATCTATTATAGTCATTGCTTTCAGCTGTTCTTTGGAGGCTCCCAAATACAATCTGTAGGTTTCACTATAGGCAATAGTATTACAGTTCTTATCTGCTATAAAAATACCATCACTTGAAAAATTCAATATGACATCCAACAGTTTTTTATAGTTGTTCTGTTCAGCAGCTGTCATTAAATCACCCTTCATAACAAATATAACATTAATACAACCTAAACTTCATAACACGATGGTTGCCATTATCTGCAACATAAAGGTTGTCTTCCGGGTCAATGAATATGCCCTTAGGATATAAAAACTCGTTATCTCCATATCCATATTCGCCCAATATCTCTACAATTTCTCCTTCAGATGAATATTTCAATATTCTATGATTATAAGTATCGGTTACATATATACAGCCCTTACTGTCACATGCAATACCATATGAGCCTAATTCTTCTCCCCCATCATAAGCAATCCCTTTCCTGCTGTCGCTCTCATATCCGCCAAATTTATCAAGGGCTGCCCCTGCTGCTGATAACTTATAAACCCTTCCGTCTTCTACACTAAGAACAAAGATATTACCTTTGTTATCTACAGCTAAATCTTGTGGTTTTGGAACCGTGTATTCTTCCAAAAATTTCCCATCACTATTAAATCTCTGTATCCTGTCATTGTATTTGTCTGCAACAAGCAGCCGTTCTTCCTTATCAAAGGCCAGTCCTCCGGGTCCCTGTTCGATAAAGTAAGAAAGGATTACTCCAAAATCCCCTTTATTTGACCCCCTGCCTCCAAAACTTGTATAGAAAGAACCCTTCGGATTGAATATCTGAACCATATCAAGGTCAAGTATATATACATAACCCTTAGAATTTACAGCAACTGATTGAGGGCAGACAAACTTACCCATATTATAGCCGCTTACATATTGATGTACCGCATCACCTTTTTTATTAAACTTTAATACCCTAAAATTCAGCGGATCCTCAATATAGATATCACCGCTCGTTATATATATGTTCCCGTTAGTATCGACACAAACCTTATTTGGAAATATAAATGTAGCATTATTGTCTTCTGATTCAATAGCATAAATGAACTCGCCGGTATCTTTAAACGCCTGAACTCGATGGTTATAAGGATCCACTGCATATAAATAACCATCCGGGTTTACTGCAAGGGCCGACGGTCCATAATTACCATTGATCTCCCCCATTAAACCAAATTTCCCTTTCTGCCCGCCTTTCCCCCCGATCCGCTCTACTACCTTACCATCCTTATTCAACTTTAAAATATAATACGAACTCCCATCAGTTATATAAATAAACCCTTTAGAATCAACTTTAATATCCAAGAGTTGTGTAAATACACCATTAACATCATCATTAGTTATCTTCTTCAAAAATTTTCCGTTCTTGTCAAATATCTGTATGCGATTATTTATAGTATCAGAAACATAAATATTATCATTTCCATCCAATGACAGTCCGCTTGGCCCTATGTAGAATTCAGAACCTTCAGCCCCAAGCTGTCCATCGCCTTCCCCAGATCCTCCGTATTTAGCAATTACATCTCCATCTGTTTTCATTTTCCAGATCTTATCATAGCTTAGTATAACCAAATGCCCATTAGAATTAATATCAATACTCCTCGGTAAAAAAAGATCTTCATTGCCTTCAGGTTTAATCTTATAAAGCAAATTGCCATTCTTACCATATACCCATACACATCTACCTTCAATATCAGCAATATAAATGGTGCCATTCTCATCAACTACTATATCTGTAGGAAGCTGAACCCCTTCTGCTTTTTTACCGAATTTACCTGCAAACTTCCCTTGAATATCATATTTCTTGATCATGCCGTCAGGAGAATAAATATCAATAATAAATACATTATCAGAAGTAGCTTCTACCCCAATTGGATAACCCAACATCTTATCGGGCACACCGTAAATAATAAATTCTGCCTTAAATTCTCTCGCAGGTTCTTCAGCATCAACAAGCTCGGTCATATCAAAAGAAGGCGAGTCATCATCAGAAAAGGGACTATCAGATTTCTTTTTACATCCTACAGCTGTAAATAAAATACTAACTGAAATGATGAAAACCATTATAAATAATAATGATCTCTTTCCCATGGTAACACCCCCCATATTTTTAGACGTAAATAATTCCATATTGTGCTATCTCAATTTTAACAAAGAAAAAATTGGCCATAAAGGCCAATTTTAAAATTTAATCTAAATTTAATAATCTTATCTAATCGTTCCTTCTAAACATACCCGATAATGCTAGTAATCTAAGAAGTTGAGTTATTGCTACGAAAGTAGCTGCAACATATGTTAACGCAGCAGCAGACAAGACTTTTTTAGTATGCTCAACTTCACCCGCTGCAATATATCCTCCTGCTTGGAGGGCTTCAATTGCCCTACTGCTTGCATTATATTCAACAGGAAGGGTAATAATATGAAACAAAACTGCGGCAGTAAAAGCAGCTATCCCAATAAATACTAACGGCTCAGCTCGGAATATTAAACCCATAAAGAATAAGGGAAAAGCCATCCTTGAGCCTATATTGGCTACGGGAAAAATTGCATTCCTTATACCAAGAGGTATATAACCCAAATTGTGCTGAATAGCATGGCCGGTTTCATGGGCAGCAACCCCTAATGACGCCAGGGAACTCCCATTATATACCGCTGGAGATAAACGCAAAACCCTTTTCCTTGGATCATAGTGATCAGTCAAATGCCCTCTTGTCATTTCAATTGAAACAGCGTATAGACCATTATTATCAAGGATTCTCCTTGCTACCTGTGCACCCGTAAATCCGCTGGAAGAAGCAACTCTTAAGTATCTCTGGAAAGTTCCATTAACTTTAGTTTGTGCATACATAGCGAATATTAGGGCAGGTAATACTATAATCATTGTATAGTCCCCAAAAAAGAACGGCATACAATCACCTCCCAATTCTATTTTACACATATTAACTTTTTAAGTCAATGTTGCTTAAATATAATCATTATTCTCAATTTTCTCATCAATCTCAATTAATGCAAATTCCCTGACCTTCCCTGAATCTTTTAGTTTAACATTTGCTGATTTCTTAACAGTGTTCACTTCCACAATAGTACCATCGCCTTCAGGTGTAACTACACAGCTTCCTATTTCAGGAAACTGCTCTTTAACACATTCATATACATCACACTCATATCTAAGACAGCACATAAGTCTGCCGCATAGCCCTGAAATCTTTCCCGGGTTTAAAGACAGGTTCTGATTTTTAGCCATTTTTATAGATACAGGATCAAATTCACCCAAAAAACTAGAACAACATATTTTTCTACCGCAGGGGCCAAGCCCGCCGATCATTTTTGCCTCATCTCTTACCCCTATCTGTCTCAACTCGATTCTCATACGAAATACTGAAGCAAGGTCTTTGACCAGTTCTCTGAAATCCACCCTCCCTTCTGCCGTAAAATAAAATATAACCTTGCAGTTATCAAAAGTATATTCCACATCTATCAGTTTCATATCAAGCCCATGTTTTGCGATCTTCTCTTCACAGATCTTGAAAGCCTTGACAGCGTTTGCTTCTTGTTCTTTAACCTTTTCATGATCCTCATCTGTTGCTTTCCTTATAACGTTTTTTAAAGGTGATACTATCTCATCCTCTGTCACCTGTTTTGGAGCTACCACCACTTCACCGTATTCTATCCCTCTAGATGTTTCAACTATAACAAAATCGCCGCACTTTAAATCTATATTATTAGGATCAAAGTAATATATCTTACCCGCTTTCTTAAAGCGGACACCTACTACCGTATAATTCATCTTTGTACACCCCCATAATCTTCGCAAGCATCACCTCAACAACTATATTGAAGTTGGCATTCGAGTCTAAACTTTCCTTCGTTCCCTTAATTATTTCAAGTATCCTGTAAAGACTTTCTATTGATAATCCCTCTGCATATCCGATAAGTTTTTCTTTAATATCCGCATTTACTATTATTGTTTCTTTTTTATAGGTTTTTAATAACAACAAATCCCTATAAAGAAAAACAAGTATGTTCAAAATCTCGTCTATCCTTTTCTTCCTTAGTATCAGCCCATCTGCAAACATAAAAACTTCTTTTATGTTGTTTTTATTTGTCAATATCTTCAGAAGATCAATACACATATCCCTTAACTCAATAAACTCCTCATCTTCAGCCAGTTTAAGTGCTTCACCCGGGCTGCCTCTTGAAAAAGCCGAAAAAAATCTTATCCTATCAGGATTGTCTTTAAACTTAACTGACAAAAATCGCTCCATATCTTTTTGTGAAAGAGGGTAAAATGAAATTACTTGACTGCGTGAGATAATAGTAGGTAAAAGTGTATGATAGTTAGATGTTATAAGGATTATAACTCCATATTCAGGCGGCTCTTCCAATGTTTTCAAAAGACAGTTTGATGCCTCCGGAGTCATGTTTTCTGCATTCTTGATAATGTATACCTTACGGTGCCCTTCATAAGGGCGTAAACCCATGTCTTCCTGAAGTTCTCTTATCTGATCTATCTTTACGGATGTCTCTTCCCCATCCACAACCTTTATATCGGGATGCACATCTCTTTCTATTTTCTTACATGATATACACACCCCACAGGGTTTGTCCTTTTCTGTGCAGTTCAAAGCCTCAGCAAAAACCTTTGCAGTAAGGTATTTTCCCACCCCATCGGGACCGGAAAAAATATATGCATTAACTGTTCTGCCTTTATCCAAGGAGTTTTTTAAGATCTTCTTGGCGCCCTCCTGTCCGATAATCTTATCAAATGGCATTATATCCAACTCCTGTGTAAGCGTTCATTTATTATATATAGAGATCTATTAAAAGCCCCTTTATCTCCCCTATAATCTTTAGGATACCAATAACATCTTCTTCTTGATTCACAATCTCATTAGTCAATCGAAGCAGCTGTTCATCAATTTTATTTACTATTGTATGAGATTTTAGCCTGGATCCCCTGCCCCATGAATGACTCTCTTCATTTTCAAGCCCGTTTTTAATAGCCTCATCGATAAAGTCCCTGATCAGCTTCCTGTATTTTATAAGTTCGTTTAATGTCCTCTTCTCACCGAGGATTTTACCTTGTCGATCAATTTCACTTAATAGAATATTAAGTTTCTCTTGTACTGTTTTGCTATTCGCTTCATTAAAATGATCTTCAAAATTGCCTTTAATATGACTCGTTTTTCTGTGTTCTCCGGGTGTTGATATAGGCTTTGATGAAACATCCCTTATTTTCATGGTACAACCCCCTATATCTTTTCAAACCTATCAACATTAATTACAAAAATTGTTGCTCCACCTACTTTAACTTCAATTGGATACGGGACATACGAATCTCCAGGGCCCCCCATCGGCAGAGGAGTAACCATTTGTTTCCTTGATCGGCATTTTTCATCTATTATATCCACTACTTCGTCCACCTGGTTGTCATCTACCCCTATAAGTAAGGTTGTATTACCGCTCTTGAGGAAACCTCCCGTACTTGCCATTTTAGTAACACCAAAATTTTTCTCCATAAGCTCTTCAATTAATCTTGGAGCATCCTTATCCTGTATTATCGAAATAATTAACTTCACTCAAACCCCTCCTTTTAAAAGATTTTCTACAAGAGATACAATCTCCGAATATATTACTTTTTTATCTCGACAACCATCTAATACCTTTATCCTTTTTGGTTCCTTTTTTGCAAGGTAAAGATACCCTTCCCTAACCCGTTCATGAAACTCCAATTCTTCAGATTCTATCCTGTCAATTTCTTTATGGCTCTTTTTGCGCTTAAGCCCTATACTTGGGGGTATATCAAGCAGTATTGTAAGATGCGGCATAATCCCCATAACAGCAATAGAGTTAATCTTCCTGATGCACTCAATATCTATACCCCTGCCCATCCCTTGGTAGGCCATACTGGCATCAATAAACCGATCACATAAAACTATCTTCCCTTTCTTAAGGGCCGGCAAAATCACCTCAGCGACATGCTGAGCCCTTGAAGCAGCATATAACAATGTCTCCGTTTCTGCAGTCATTTCAGTGTAATCTTTTTCTAACAGAATCTCCCTTATCCTATTGCCGATCCTTGTTCCCCCGGGTTCTCTGGTAACAATATAATCTAAATCCTTTGCCGCAAGATAACGAGTTAATAATTCTATTTGAGTAGTCTTCCCAGATCCGTCAGGGCCTTCTATTGTTACAAAAAATCCTTTCATCATATCTTCTCTCTTCTTTTTATTATATTAAATCATAATTCCGAAGATTTATCTACTTTTAATTATACACGAAATAAACATGAAAAACACATCAACCAATCAGCTTATTACTTTTATATACTTAAGTGAGGGATCAAAAGGCCCGTGGAATGAGATGTTTTTTTCTTTTAAAAACCTTATTTTCTCAATTATTTCACTTGTTATCTCTTCACCGGGGCATATAAGAGGTATACCCGGCGGATAGGGTGCAACAATTTCCCCGCTGATACGCCCCGTACTATTTAACAAATCTACAGTATCCTTTTTTGCAAAAAAGGCTTCCCTGGGCGTCATAACCTGTGTAGGAATATCCATTATAACTGATCCCGTATATATTTCTACACTGCTGCGATTATCCAATAATGAATGTCGCCTATTAACTATATCACATATGGCAGATACAAGCTTTTCAACATCCTCCATTGTATTACCTATCGTTACAAATAGAGTTACATTACTGTAATCCGAATATTCCGGCTGAATATTATATTCTTCTCTTAACAGCCTTTCAAGTTCCCTGCCGGAAATGCCTGCATCCCTACAGGTTACAACCAGTTTTGTCGGATCATAATCAAAAACTCCACCGCCGCCGACAATATTCTCATCTAGGCACCTTGCACCAGGGATATGGTTTATACCATTTCTCGCATACCGGGCAAGGTTAAGTGTCCGATCTAACAGCTTCTCACCTTCAATGACCATCTGGTACCTTGCACAATCCAATGATGCCATCAGGATATATGATGGGCTGGTAGTCTGCAGCAGCTGTAATGAGGATTTGACCCTGTCAGCATCGACCCTTTCCCCCTTTATGTGGAGCCAACTGCTTTGAGTCAGAGAACCTAAATGTTTATGGGGACTCTGCACACAGCTTGATGCACCGGCTCCAAGGGAATCTGTTGGCAGCCCTCTATGGAATTTTAGATGTGGACCATGTGCCTCATCTATAAGAAGCGGGATATCAAAATTAACGCAAATATCCGAGATGCTTTCTAAATCTGAACATATCCCATGGTAAGTAGGGTTAACTAGGAATACCGCCTTTATCCCTTTGTTATTTATAAGAGTGTATTCAATATCTTCTATACTTATACCAAGAGGGATACACCAGTCCTTGTCCACATATGGGCTGATATAAATAGGTTCAGCACCGCTTATTATAAGCCCGTTTATTATTGATTTGTGAGAATTTCTCGGAACAATTATTTTATCGCCTGGCGAACATACCGCTGTAATCAATGCCTCAATACCGCAGGTAGAACCGTTCACAAGGAAAAAAGAATCATTAGCACCATAAGCCTCAGCAAGAAGTTTTTGAGCTTCGTCTATAATGCCCGATGGGCAGTGGAGATCATCAAGCCCCGGGACTTCTGTTAAATCCATTTTGTATAAGGCATCCGGTGGAAGTTTGTTTAGCATTTTTGATAATATAGGATAACCTTTATGCCCCGGTGTATGGAAAGCATAAGGTTTATTTTTTATGTATTGTATAAGTCCATCAAATAAAGGTGTGCTGCTCATATTTATTCACTCCAACTATATTATTCAACTATATTATTATATTACGAGTTCTCAATTCAGTTATAGATGGTGGTTGGCGGCAGCCATATGTGTATAGATAGATGGTGGTTGGCGGCAGCCATATGTGTATA